>NZ_JADBRE010000004.1:0-146799 GCF_014930525.1 Enterobacter cloacae complex sp. S1 | reverse complement strand
CCTGCGCCTCGCCCCGGCCTCCAGGAAACGCCTCAGCGATTTACAGCCGGACCGAGGCATCGCTGAAAGCCCTCAGTTATTCTGAGGCAACGTTATCGCTTTTGCTTTCAAATTACTGGGGAACCCTCTCCCTATGGGGAGAGGGTTAGGGTGAGGGGAAAAGCCTCTTTAGACCAGCACCACATCGATCCCGCTTTTGCGTAATCCTTCAAGGCTTTCCGCCGGAATGCCTTCATCAACGATAATCATGTCGATCCGCTGAGTATCAATGATTTTATGCAGGCTTGAACGATTAAACTTGCTGGAGTCAGTGACAACGATAATACGCTCCGCCACCTCGCACATTTTGCGGTTCAGACGGGCTTCATCCTCGTTGTGCGTACTTACCCCCCGGTCGAGATCGATGGCATCGACGCCCAGGAACAGCAGGTCAAAATGGTAATTCTGTAAGGACTGCTCCGCCTGGTCGCCGTAGAAGGACTGCGACTGACGGCGCAAGTGCCCGCCGGTCATCAGCAGCTCCACGCCCTCCGCTTCCAGCAGCGCGTTTGCCACGTTCATCCCGTTGGTCATGGCAATGACATCGGTGTGCTGGCGCAGCATGCGGGCAATTTCAAAGGTTGTGGTGCCGGAGTCCAGAATAATGCGGTGACCCGGCTTCACCAGTTCAGCCGCCGCCTGCGCGATGCTGCGCTTCACTGCCGTATTAAGGGAACTTTTGTCCTCAACGGACGGCTCCACGCCGGGGGCATTGCCTTCGCAAATCAGCGCGCCGCCGTAAGCGCGAACGGCAATCCCCTGCTTTTCCAGAAAGGCCAGATCGTTACGGATCGTCACCGTCGACACGCCGAATAAAAGAGAAAGATCGTTAACCTGCACGCTTCCCTGCGCCCGCAACCGCTGAATGATCTGCTCTCGCCTTTCACTGGTGCCGGTGATGCGCTTCTCTGCGGATGAATCGGTGCTGCTCATACGAGCTCCTTAGTAAATACACTTTCGTTTCATTTCGTTTTGCTTATTAACGCCTTTCTTTTGAGGGAATGCAAGCCCTGTATGGTGTGCGGACGCAAGCTTAATCGCCGCTGAAACCTTTCATTATGTTTCTTTTGTGAAACAGATCGGAAAACTATTATCTTTCGTTTTATTTTTACCTCACCATAATGCAGTATCAAATGAAACAAAACGAAAGATGAATACCAACACCATCCGAAATGGAGAGGAAAGTGAAACATCTGACAGAAATGGTGGAACAACATAAACGGGGGAATACAAACGGGATTTATGCCGTCTGTTCCGCACATCCACTGGTACTTGAAGCTGCACTACGTTACGCCCATTCACAACAGACGCCCCTGCTGATAGAAGCCACCTCAAACCAGGTGGATCAGTTTGGCGGTTATACCGGTATGACGCCCGCCGATTTTTATGGGTTTGTCTGCAAGCTGGCGGGATCTCTTGGTTTCCCCACCTTGCAGCTGATCCTTGGCGGCGATCATTTAGGTCCAAACCGCTGGCAAAACCTGCCGGCTTCGCAGGCGATGGCGAACGCCGACGATCTGATCAGAAGCTACGTGGCGGCCGGATTTAAAAAAATTCACCTCGATTGCAGCATGTCCTGCGAAGACGACCCGGTTCCGTTAACCGATGCAATCGTTGCCGGGCGTGCCGCTCGGCTGGCTAAAATTGCCGAAACCACCTGTCTCGAGCAATTTGGCGTAGCCGATCTGGTCTACGTTATCGGCACGGAAGTTCCGGTTCCCGGTGGGGCACACGAGACGCTGACCGAGCTTGAGGTCACCACGCCAGAGGCGGCACGCGCCACGCTTGAGGCACACCGCCACGCATTCGAGAAGGAAGGGTTAAGCGACATCTGGCCGCGCATTATTGGCCTGGTGGTTCAGCCTGGCGTTGAGTTCGACCATGCGCAGGTTTGTGACTATCAACCGCATAAAGCCGTCGCGCTGAGCGAGATGGTTGAAGCCTACGACACGCTTGTATTTGAAGCACACTCTACCGATTACCAGACGCCGCAGGCGCTGCGCCAGTTGGTGAAAGATCACTTCGCCATTCTGAAAGTCGGCCCTGCGCTAACCTTCGCGCTGCGCGAAGCGCTGTTCTCACTGTCAGCAATTGAAGAAGAGCTGCTGCCGGCAAAAGCCTGCTCAGGGCTGCGTCACGTCCTGGAAAACGTGATGCTCGATCGCCCGGAATACTGGCAAAGCCACTATCACGGCGACGGCAATGCCCGTCGCCTGGCGCGCGGTTACAGCTATTCCGACCGCGTGCGCTATTACTGGCCAGACAGCCAGATTGACGACGCCTTTGAGCGGCTGGTACGCAACCTGGCGGATGAACCGATCCCGCTGCCGCTGATCAGCCAGTATCTGCCGTTGCAGTACAGCAAAGTTCGCGATGGCGCTCTCAGGTCCACACCACGGGAACTCATCCTCGACCACATTCAGGACATACTCCAGCAGTACCATGCCGCCTGCGAAGGCGTAACGACTCAACACGCATAATTAAAAAGAGGAAAACGCTATGCCAAACATTGTCTTATGCCGCATTGATGAACGCCTGATCCACGGTCAGGTGGGCGTACAGTGGGTGGGGTTTGCGGGGGCGAACCTGGTGCTGGTGGCAAATGACGAGGTTGCAGACGATCCGGTTCAGCAAAACCTGATGGAGATGGTGCTTGCGGAAGGCATCGCCGTGCGTTTCTGGTCCCTGCAAAAAGTGATCGACAACATTCATCGCGCCGCCGACCGGCAGAAAATTCTGCTGGTCTGTAAAACACCGGCTGATTTTTTAACGCTGGTCGAGGGCGGCGTGCCCATCACCCGTATTAACGTCGGAAATATGCATTACGCCAGTGGCAAACAGCAAATTGCCAAAACGGTATCTGTAGACGCGAACGATATCGCCGCGTTTAACGGCCTGAAGGCGGCCGGAGTGGAATGCTTCGTTCAGGGCGTTCCAACAGAGACTGCTTTGGATCTCTTTAAACTGCTCTGAGGGATTCACAATGGAAATCAGTCTGTTGCAGGCTTTCGCGCTGGGGCTTCTCGCCTTTATAGCGGGCCTGGATATGTTTAACGGCTTAACACACATGCACCGTCCGGTGGTGCTCGGGCCACTGGTTGGCCTGATTCTGGGCGATTTGCACACCGGAATTCTGACCGGCGGTACGTTAGAACTGGTCTGGATGGGACTCGCGCCGCTGGCGGGCGCGCAGCCGCCAAACGTGATTATCGGCACCATCGTTGGCACCACATTTGCCATTACTACAGGCGTGAAGCCGGATGTCGCCGTTGGGGTCGCCGTGCCGTTTGCCGTGGCGGTTCAGATGGGGATCACCTTCCTCTTCTCGGTGATGTCCGGCGTGATGTCCCGTTGCGATCGCATGGCGGCTAACGCAGACACCCGTGGTATTGAACGGGTCAACTATCTGGCACTGCTGGCGCTCGGCGTCTTCTACTTCCTGTGTGCATTTCTGCCCATCTACTTCGGGGCTGAACATGCGAAAACCGCCATTGACGTGCTGCCGGAACGTCTGATCGACGGTCTCGGCGTCGCGGGCGGCATCATGCCAGCGATCGGCTTCGCCGTGCTGCTGAAGATCATGATGAAAAACGTTTACATCCCTTACTTCATTATCGGCTTTGTCGCCGCGGCCTGGCTGAAACTCCCGGTGCTGGCGATTGCCGCGGCTGCGCTGGCGATGGCGCTGATCGACCTGCTGCGCAAATCGCCTGAACCCACGGCGCCTGCGGCCCAGAAAGAGGAATTTGAAGATGGCATCTAATCACACCACCCTGCCGGGCGTGTCTGAAAGTGAAGAGACACTGCTGACCGGCGTGAATGAAAACGTCTACGAAGACCAGAGTATTGGCGCTGAGCTAACGAAAAAGGATATTAACCGTGTCGCCTGGCGTTCCATGCTGCTACAGGCCTCGTTTAACTACGAGCGTATGCAGGCCTCCGGCTGGCTGTATGGGCTACTGCCCGCGCTAAAAAAGATCCACACCAATAAGCGGGACCTGGCGCGCGCCATGAAAGGCCATATGGGCTTCTTTAACACCCACCCGTTCCTGGTGACCTTCGTCATCGGCATTATTCTGGCAATGGAGCGTTCCAAGCAGGATGTGAACAGCATCCAGAGCACTAAAATTGCCGTCGGCGCACCGCTCGGTGGCATTGGTGACGCCATGTTCTGGCTGACCCTGCTGCCCATCTGCGGGGGGATTGGCGCCAGCCTGGCGCTACAGGGATCCATTCTTGGCGCGGTGGTCTTTATCGTGCTGTTTAACGTGGTGCATCTCGGCCTGCGTTTTGGTCTGGCGCACTATGCCTACCGAATGGGTGTCGCCGCGATCCCGCTGATCAAGGCCAACACCAAAAAGGTTGGTCATGCTGCGTCCATTGTCGGGATGACAGTGATTGGTGCGCTGGTGGCAACCTATGTGCGCCTGAATACCACACTCGAGATTAAAGCCGGGGATGCGGTCGTCAAACTGCAAACCGATGTGATCGACAAACTGATGCCCGCCTTTCTGCCGCTGGTCTACACCCTGACCATGTTCTGGCTGGTACGCCGTGGCTGGAGCCCGCTGCGCCTGATTGGTATCACCGTGGTGCTGGGCGTTGTCGGTAAATTCTGTCACTTCCTGTAAAAAGCAAAGAGGTTGCGATGTTAGGCATTATTTTGACGGGTCACGGCGGTTTTGCCAGCGGGCTGGAACAGGCGATGAAGCAAATCCTCGGCGAACAGCCGCAGTTTATCGCCATCGATTTTCCGGAAAGCTCCACCACTGCGCGGCTGACCGGGCAGCTTGAGCAGGCAGTGAATGAACTGGATGCAGAGCACGATATTGTGTTTCTCACCGATCTTCTCGGCGGTACGCCGTTTCGTGTGGCCTCTACCCTCGCAATGCAGCGCCCCGGCAGCGAAGTGATCACCGGCACCAATCTCCAGCTTTTGCTGGAGATGGTTCTGGAGCGCGACGGGTTAAGCAGTGAAGCCTTTCGTTTGCAGGCGCTGGAGTGCGGCCATCGCGGCCTGACCAGCCTGGTGGATGAACTTGCACGCTGTCGCGAGGAAGCGCCCGCCGAGGAAGGGATATGAGCCAGCTGCTGCGCGCGCGTCGTCTGCTTACCGGGCAGGGCTGGCTGGATGACCATCAGCTGCGTATGGATAGAGGCGTCATCACCGCCATCGAGCCGATTCCGGCAGGGGTTAATACCCGCGAGGCAGACCTGCTTTGCCCGGCATACATTGATATCCACGTCCACGGCGGCGCGGGTGTGGATGTGATGGATGATGCGCCCGACGTGCTGGACCGGTTAGCCATGCACAAAGCGCGTGAAGGCGTGGGGGCGTTTCTGCCTACCACCGTCACCGCTCCGCTGGAGGCGATCCATGGCGCGTTACGGCGCATTGCCCGGCGCTGTCATGCCGGTGGCCCCGGCGCGCAGATCCTGGGCAGCTATCTGGAAGGCCCGTACTTTACACCGCAGAACAAAGGGGCGCACCCGCCAGAACTGTTTCGCGAACTGGATCTCGCGGAACTTGATGAGCTGATTGCGGTTTCGCAGAACACGCTGCGGGTGGTGGCGCTTGCTCCGGAAAAAGTGGATGCCCTGAAGGCGATCCATCACCTCAAGCAAAAAGGGATACGCGTCATGCTGGGCCACAGTGCCGCTACATACGCGCAAACCCTCGCCGCATTTGATGCAGGCGCAGCCGGGCTGGTGCACTGCTACAACGGCATGACGGGGTTACACCACCGGGAGCCCGGCATGGTTGGCGCCGGGCTTACGGACCCACGCGCGTGGCTGGAGCTTATTGCCGACGGGCATCACGTTCATCCTGGAGCCATGCGGCTATGTTGTTGCTGCGCGAAGGATCGTACGGTACTGATTACCGATGCCATGCAGGCGGCGGGTATGCCTGATGGGCGCTATACGTTGTGTGGTGAAAATGTCGAGATGCAGGGCGGCGTTGTCCGCACGGCCTCAGGCGGGCTGGCGGGCAGCACGCTCGCGCTGGATGCCGCCGTGCGAAATATGGTGGAGCATACGGGGATCGCCCCAGAAAACGCAATCCATATGGCCTCGCTGCATCCTGCTCGTCTGCTCGGTATGGATCACCTGCTGGGAACGTTAGCGCCAGGCAAACGCGCCAATGTTCTTGCGCTGGATGCGGGTTTACACCTCCGGCAGATCTGGATCCAGGGTCAGGCTCTTTCCCTGTAGCCCCTTCACAGTGTGCCCTGTTGGCCTTACGGAAGACGATCGTAAGGCCTTTCTTTTCCTTTCCTTGATTTTCGCCTTTCCTTTCGCGATCACACTTTTCGTTTTATTTCTTTTTCGCCATTGAACTTTCGATTTCTTTTCTATAAATTTTATTTAACTGCTAAAGTGAACAAGTGAAACGAAACGAAAGATAGCGACACATTTGCCAGCGTCTGATGTGGAATTCACACGACTAAGGACTGAGTTATGCCACAAACCACTATCGCCACCACCGGCACCTGGACCGAAAAAGAGATCCGCCAGCAGCCAGCCAGCTGGCTTCGCTCGCTCAACAATATTGATAATCTGCGCGCGTCGATCGACAGTTTTCTGACGCCACTGTTGCGCAAGCCCGATCTGCGGATCGTTCTGACCGGCGCGGGTACGTCTGCTTTTATCGGCGACATCATTGCGCCATGGCTTGCCAGCCACACGGGGAAAAACATCACCGCGATACCTACGACCGATCTGGTCACCAACCCGATGGATTATTTCAGCCCTTCGCACCCGCTGCTGCTGGTCTCTTTCGCCCGTTCTGGCAATAGCCCGGAGAGCGTCGCCGCCGTTGAGCTGGCGAATCAGTTTGTACCGGAGTGCTACCACCTGTCGATCACCTGTAATGAAGCAGGCAGCCTGTACCAGAATGCCGTCGACAGCGATAACGCCTGCGCCCTGCTCATGCCAGCCGAAACGCACGATCGCGGGTTCGCGATGACAAGCAGTATCACCACCATGATGGCGAGCTGCCTGGCGGTATTCGCACCGGAAACGATCAACAGCAAAACGTTCCGCGACGTGTCCGATCGCTGTCAGGCGATCCTCACGTCGCTTGGCGATTTCAGTCCCGGCGTCTTTGGTAACGAACCGTGGAAACGCATTGTTTATCTGGGCAGCGGTGGATTACAGGGCGCCGCACGGGAGTCTGCGCTGAAGGTGCTGGAGCTGACCGCCGGCAAGCTGGCGGCATTCTACGATTCGCCAACAGGTTTCCGTCACGGGCCTAAGTCGCTGGTGGACAACGAAACGCTGGTCGTCGTGTTTGTCTCCAGCCATCCGTACACACGTCAGTACGATCTGGATCTGCTCGCCGAATTGCGACGCGATCGTCAGGCCATGCGCGTGGTAGCCATTGCAGCCGAAACGGATCCGGTCATTGAAGCTGGCCCGCATATCCTGCTGCCGCCTTCCCGTTCATTTAACGATATGGAGCAGGCGTTCTGCTTCCTGATGTACGCCCAGGTCTTCGCACTGACCCAGTCTCTGCACGTTGGCAATACGCCGGATACGCCATCCGCCAGCGGTACGGTTAACCGTGTGGTCCAGGGCGTCGTTATTCATCCGTGGCAGGCTTAAGAGGACAGGCTCATGAGTATTATTTCTACCAAATATCTTTTGCAGGACGCACAGGCGAAGGGCTATGCCGTTCCGGCCTTTAACATCCATAACGCCGAGACGATCCAGGCGATCCTCGAAGTCTGTAGCGAAATGCGATCGCCGGTGATCCTCGCGGGTACGCCGGGGACGTTTAAACATATTGCGCTGGAAGAGATCTACGCCTTGTGCAGCGCATATTCCCTTACTTATGACATGCCGCTGGCGCTACACCTCGATCACCACGAATCGCTGGACGACATTCGCCGCAAAGTCCATGCCGGCGTACGTAGCGCAATGATCGACGGTAGCCATTACCCCTTCGAACAAAACGTCAAGCTGGTGAAATCGGTCGTCGATTTCTGCCACCTCAACGACTGTAGCGTCGAGGCCGAACTGGGCCGACTGGGTGGGGTGGAAGATGACATGAGCGTCGACGCCGAAAGCGCGTTCCTGACCGACCCGCAGGAAGCAAAACGCTTTGTCGAACTGACAGGCGTAGACAGCCTCGCCGTTGCCATCGGTACCGCGCACGGTCTCTATACCAAACGGCCAAAAATCGACTTCCAGCGGCTGGCCGAGATCCGCGAGGTAGTGACAGTGCCGCTGGTGCTGCACGGTGCGAGTGATGTGCCGGATGAGGATGTGCGCCGCACCATTGAGCTGGGCGTCTGCAAAGTTAACGTCGCAACAGAGCTGAAAATCGCCTTCTCTGACGCAGTCAAAGCCTGGTTTGCCGAGAACCCACAGGGCAACGATCCGCGCTTCTACATGCGCGTCGGCATGGATGCCATGAAAGAGGTGGTCAGAAGCAAAATCACCGTTTGCGGCTCGGCGAACCGGCTGCTGCTTGCGGCTGAAGCCTGAACCCATCGCGCATAACGTTAGTACCTAAAAAAATAACTATAAGCCTCGCAAATATGAAGGCGCGTCCTTAAGCCGGACAGCGCCTTCCATTATCCTAAAAAACCGAGGAGTCCCTACATGACACAGGAAAAGTCGTTTAAATCGAAAGCGTGGGAGTTTTTCCAGAGCCTGGGAAAGACGTTTATGTTCCCGGTCTCACTGTTGGCCTTTATGGGGTTGTTGTTAGGTATCGGTAGTTCTGTCACCAGCCCTTCCACCATCAAAAGTTTTCCCTTTCTGGGCGGCGAGTTAACGCAGCTCACCTTTGGTTTTATCGCCATGGTCGGCGGCTTTGCTTTTACCTATCTGCCGCTGATGTTTGCCATGGCGATCCCGATGGGCCTTGCCAGACGTAATAAAGCGGTGGGCGCTTTTGCCGGATTCGTTGGCTACATGCTGATGAACATGAGCATCAACTACTACCTGACCGCCACCCACCAGCTTGCGGATGCCGCCACCATGAGACAGGTGGGACAATCCATTGTGCTTGGCATTCAAACGCTGGAGATGGGCGTGCTCGGCGGCATTGTGGTAGGGGTGATCACCTACTTCCTGCACGAACGTTTCCAGGACACGGTGCTGCACGACGCGTTTGCCTTCTTTAGCGGCATTCGTTTTGTGCCCATCATTACCGCCCTCACCCTGTCGCTGGTCGGCTTGTTTATCCCCCTGCTGTGGGAATATGTGGCAATGGGCATTGCCGGGATTGGTCATATCATCCAGAGCACCAGCGTCTTTGGGCCATTCCTGTATGGCGTGGGCGTACTGCTGCTCAAACCTTTTGGCCTGCACCACATCCTGCTGGCGATGGTGCGCTTCACCCCGGCGGGCGGCATTGAGATGGTTAACGGCCAGGAAGTGGCCGGTGCGCTGAACATTTTCTACGCCGAGCTGAAAGCTGGCCTGCCGTTTAGCCCGCACGTTACGGCATTTTTATCGCAAGGGTTTATGCCGACATTTATCTTCGGCCTGCCTGCCGTGGCTTACGCTATCTACCGCACCGCGCGCCCGGAAAACCGTCCGGTGATTAAAGGGCTGCTGCTTTCAGGCGTGCTGGTTTCAGTTGTCACGGGTATTTCAGAGCCGATTGAGTTCCTGTTCCTGTTTATTGCCCCTGTGCTTTACGCGTTTCATATCGTTATGTCTGGCCTGGCGCTGATGGTGATGGCGCTGCTCGGCGTCACCATCGGCAACACCGACGGCGGCATTCTGGATCTGCTGATCTTCGGCGTCATGCAGGGGATGTCGACCAAATGGTATCTGCTGTTCCCGGTGGGTATTGCCTGGTTTGCTATCTACTTCTTCGTCTTCCGCTGGTACATCCTCAGGCACGATATTAAAACGCCGGGCCGTGAGGTTGACGCGCAGGGTGCGCTCCAGGCGGTGGAAGCCAATACCCGGGCACGTGGAAAATCGAAATACGATCATGGGCTTATTCTTCGCGCGCTTGGCGGTAAAGAGAATATTGAGTCGCTCGACAACTGCATTACCCGCTTACGTCTGGTGGTGAAAGATATGGGGCTTATCGACCAGCAGGCGCTGAAGGCCGCGGGCGCCTTGTCAGTAGTAGTGCTTGATGCCCACAGCGTTCAGGTGATCATCGGCCCGCAGGTGCAGAGCGTCAAATCCGGCATTGAAGCCTTAATCTAACAGGGGGTTGTTGTGTTTGATTTCGATAAAATCATCGAGCGTAAAAGCGATAAATGCCGTAAATGGGATCATACGTTTGTGTGCTCGCGTTTCGGTGATGTCCCGGAGGGATTTATCCCGCTGTGGATAGCAGATATGGATTTCACCTCGCCACCCGCCGTGATTGAAGGCTTCCAGCGCATCGTGGAGCATGGCACCTTCGGTTACACCTGGTGCTTCGACGAATTCTACGATGCGGTCATCGCCTTCCAGCGCACCCGTCATCAGGTTGAGGTACGTAAGTCATGGATCACCCTGACCTACGGCACCGTTTCCACGCTGCACTATACGGTTCAGGCGTTCTGCAAACCCGGCGACTGCGTGATGATGAACACCCCGGTGTATGACCCGTTTGCGATGGCGACACAGCGACAGGGAGTGCAAGTACTTGCAAACCCGCTAAGTGTGGAAAATAACCGCTATCACCTTGATTTTAATCGGGTGGAAGAGCAGCTCCGAACACACCGCCCCACCCTGTGGTTCTTCTGCTCGCCGCATAACCCCTCCGGCAGGATCTGGCGCGCGGATGAGATACGCAAGGTATCCGATCTCTGTAAACGCTACGGCACGATTCTGGTGGTCGATGAGGTTCACGCAGAACATATTCTCGATGGCAATTTCGTGAGCTGTCTGACCTCCGGCTGCGCCGAGCTGGACAACCTGATTGTGCTGACCTCCCCCAATAAAGCCTTCAACCTTGGCGGGCTAAAAACATCCTACTCAATGATTCCAGACGATTCGCTGCGCCAGCGTTTCCGCCAGCAGCTGGAGAAGAACTCCATTACCTCGCCCAATATCTTCGGCGTGTGGGGAATTATTCTGGCTTATCAGCAAGGTCTGCCATGGCTCGACGCGCTGAATGGTTATCTGCGCGGCAATGCCCGCTACCTTGCGGATGCCATCCAGACCCATTTCCCTGCATGGAAGATGATGAACCCGGAGTCGTCGTATCTCGCCTGGATAGACGTCAGTGCGGACGATCGCAGTGCGACGGCGCTAACTCAACATTTCGCAAAACAGGCTGGCGTGGTCATTGAAGATGGCAGCCACTACGTACAAAACGGCGAAAACTACCTGCGTATTAACTTCGGCACCCAGCGCTACTGGCTGGAACAGTCCATCAACCGAATGCTGAAGCATTACTGATAAGGATCTTACCCCGATGAAAAAAATGCTCACTCTCTCGCTGCTGGCTCTCTGTTTTTCTCATGGTGCGGCAGCAGCAAACTACGCGCTCAGTAACGACAATATTGCCCTTTCGTTTGATGATGCAAACGCAACGGTAGTGGTAACGGACAGCAAAGCTAACCATCCGCTCACGCCCCAGGAGTTGTTCTTTCTGACGCTACCGGATGAAACAAAAATCCACACCGCTGATTTCAAAATCAAGCACGTCGAAAAGCAGGACAATGCGATAGTCATCGACTTTACGCATCCGGATTTTAACGTAACGGTGAAACTGAACCTGGTGAAGGGAAAATACGCCAGCATCGGCTACACCATCGCCGCCGTCGGGCAGCCCCGGGACGTAGCGAAAATTACCTTCTTCCCGACGAAGAAGCAGTCTCAGGCACCTTACGTTGACGGGGCGATTAACAGCTCGCCAATCGTGGCCGACTCGTTCTTCATCCTGCCAGACAAACCGATTGTGAATACTTACGCTTATGAAGCCACCACGAACCTCAACGTGGAGCTGAAAACGCCAATTCTGCCTGAGACACCGGTTAGTTTTACCACCTGGTTCGGCACTTTCCCGGAAACTAATCAGCTGCGCCGCAGCGTAAACCAGTTTATCGATGCCGTGCGTCCACGGCCTTATAAGCCTTACCTGCACTACAACAGCTGGATGGACATCGGCTTCTTTACCCCTTACTCCGAGCAGGATGTCATTGGGCGGATGGACGAATGGAATAAAGAATTTATTGCCGGACGCGGGGTGGCGCTGGACGCGTTCCTGCTGGACGATGGCTGGGACGATCGCACCGGACGCTGGCTGTTTGGCCCGGCATTCAGCAACGGTTTTGGCAAAGTCAGGGAAAAAGCCGACAGCCTGAATAGCTCGGTTGGGCTGTGGCTTTCTCCGTGGGGCGGATACAACAAGCCGCGCGATATTCGCGTCTCGCATGCAAAAGAGTATGGTTTCGAAACCGTAGACGGCAAGCTGGCGCTGTCGGGGCCGAACTACTTTAAAAACTTTAACGATCAGATCATCAAGCTGATCAAAAACGAGCACATTACCTCGTTCAAGCTCGACGGAATGGGTAACGCCAATTCGCATATCAAGGGCAGCCCATTTGCATCGGATTTTGACGCGTCCATTGCCCTGCTGCACAACATGCGCAGCGCAAATCCAAACCTGTTTATCAACCTGACCACCGGCACCGACGCCAGCCCGTCCTGGCTGTTCTATGCTGATTCAATCTGGCGTCAGGGCGATGATATCAACCTGTACGGCCCCGGCACGCCAGTGCAGCAGTGGATGACCTACCGCGATGCCGAAACCTGGCGATCCATCGTGCGTAAAGGTCCGCTGTTCCCGCTGAACTCACTGATGTACCACGGGATCGTCAGCGCAGAGAACGCTTACTATGGACTCGAGAAAGTGCAAACAGACAGCGATTTTGCCGATCAGGTCTGGAGCTACTTTGCAACCGGAACTCAGCTTCAGGAGCTGTACATTACGCCGTCCATGCTGAATAAGGCGAAGTGGGATACCCTGGCGCAGGCGGCGAAATGGTCGCGTGAGAATGCCAGCGTGCTGGTGGATACTCACTGGATTGGCGGGGACCCAACTTCGCTTGAGGTTTACGGCTGGGCCTCATGGAGTAAAGACAAAGCGATTTTTGGCTTACGCAACCCATCGGATAAGCCGCAACGTTACTTCCTGGATTTAACCAAAGATTTTGAGATCCCGGCAGGAGAGCGTTCGCAGTTTACCCTGAAAGCCGTGTACGGCAGTAATTCGACCGTACCAGAGGAGTATAAAAACGCTGTGGTGATTACGCTGCAACCGCTGGAAACGCTGGTGTTTGAGGCGATGCCGGGGAAATAAAAAAAAGTACAGCTGGCAGGTTAAGCCATGACCTGCCAGCTTCCCCCTTTCCTTGCCCCCAGGCGTTTTAATTTACCTTTTGTTTGCAAAGAACGGAGATAACGTTCCGCGGTGCGGGAAGTCACGCCCAATACAGAGGCCAACATCACCGCAGTCATTTGCGGTTGAACGGTAAGCAGTTCAAGGATAGTGTGTTCCTTTTCCGACAACTTTTCCGACATTTTTTCCGACATGGCGGATGTCATATTGATGCCTTCCCGCAAAGCTTCGGCCAAATTTTGCAACATAAACGCCACGAATGCCGTGCAATCACTGGCCCGATCACATTGTCCTAAAATCTGATAATAGCGCGCTTGCTGGAAGTGAATGAGTGTTTCAACGGGCAGCCATGCAAGTTCTGCACGCCACTGGCTTAAGATCAACGTTTGCCACAGCCGCCCCATGCGGCCATTTCCATCCGAAAAGGGATGAATAAATTCAAACTCGTAGTGAAATACCGAACTGGCAATCAGCGGGTGAAGATCGGTTTGCTTAAGCCAGGAAAGAAGATCGCCGATGAGGCGGTTCATCTGTGAGGCTGGCGGAGCCATGTGAACTAACTGGTTTCCACGGTACACCCCTACGTCCCCATTTCTGAGCTTTCCGGGATGATCGACCAGACCCATCATTAATAATCGGTGTGCACTGAGTAAGTCATTGAGCTTCCAGGGCTTCCATTCGGGCAATTTCTCATATGCCAGGATAGCATTGCGTACTTCCTGAATATCTTTTTCAGGTGCAAGCACGCGTTTGCCATCCATAATTGCCGTCACCTGCCCTGTCGTCAGCGAGTTGTGCTCAATGGCTAGCGATGCCTGAATGGTTCGAATACGGTTCTCTTTACGCAGGAGTGGCGAAGTTCTGCCTGAATGTGCAGCCCAATGTCCCAATAGTTCACCAATCTCAACCACCTGATTGAGGATAAAGGGTGTGATGGTGAAAGGAGGCTGATAGCGGCTCATTTGGCTTACTCCCCCTGCTGCTCCAGCGCATATTTATACAGCGCATTTTTCTTCACGCCGTGGATCTCCGCCGCCAGCGCCGCCGCTTTTTTCAGTGGGAGTTCAGTCTGTAGCAGAGCCAGCGTACGCAGCGCATCGGCAGGCAGAGCGTCTTCCTGCGCTTTGTGGCCTTCAACAATCAGCACCATTTCGCCCTTGCGGCGGTTTTCATCCTCTTTCACCCACGCCAGCAGTTCGCCAACCGGCGCACCGTGAATGGTTTCCCACGTTTTGGTCAGCTCGCGCGCCAGCACCACATAGCGGGCTTCGCCCCAGACGGTCACCATATCTTCCAGGCTTTCCAGCAGACGGTGGGTTGATTCGTAGAAGATCAACGTACGCGGTTCAGCTTCCAGATCCTTTAACACATCGCGACGGCCTTTGGATTTAGCAGGCAGGAAGCCTTCGTAGCAGAAACGATCGGACGGCAGACCCGCAGCGCTTAACGCCGCAATCGCCGCGCACGGCCCCGGCAGCGGCACAACGCGGATGCCTGCTTCCCGGCAGGTGCGTACCAGATGGTAGCCCGGATCGTTGATCAGCGGCGTTCCCGCATCGGAGACCAGCGCGATGTTCTGCCCTTCTTTAAGCTTCGCCACCAGCGTTTCGGCTTTTTGTTGCTCATTGTGATCGTGCAGGGCAAACAAACGGGCGTTGATGGCAAAGTGTTGTAGCAGTAAACCGGTATGACGGGTGTCTTCAGCCGCAATTAAATCAACAGCTTGCAATACGGTGAGCGCACGTTGGGTAATATCAGACAAATTCCCGATAGGAGTAGGTACAATATAAAGCTGGCCTTGAGAATTATCTGCCGTTTCGTGTTGTTTCATTGTTTCGTCCGTATTGCCGATTTAATATTGAGCATTGCGTAAAAAAATCACTGGATACAGTATGGTACCGTTAACGTTTCTTCGAAAAAAAGCCGCGCACAGCGTGCCCCTCCTGCTGGCAGCCCTGATCTTTACCGGCTGCGGCACCCAGGCACCTGACCAGAGCACTGCTCATATGCAGGGATCCGCTCAGGCTGATTCTGGCTTTTATCTGCAACAAATGTCGCAGAGTACAAATGATACCAGGATCAACTGGCAATTACTCGCCATTCGTGCACTGCTGAAAGAAGGGAAAACCCAGCAGGCCGCCGAGCTGTTCAGCCAGCTGCCGCAGGATCTTAACGA
The DNA here is from genome assembly GCF_014930525.1 of Enterobacter cloacae complex sp. S1. Taxonomy (NCBI): domain Bacteria; kingdom Pseudomonadati; phylum Pseudomonadota; class Gammaproteobacteria; order Enterobacterales; family Enterobacteriaceae; genus Enterobacter; species Enterobacter cloacae complex sp. S1. The sequence continues at coordinate 131,275 of NZ_JADBRE010000004.1, read as the reverse complement.
CACTCAGCGCCATGAGCAGACGCTGCTGTCGGCAGAACTGAAGGTCGCGCAAAAAGATTACGACGGCGCGAAGAAGATCCTCGGCACCATCGATCTCAGCACGCTGGATAAAAACCAGCAGGCCCGTTTCTGGCAGGCCGGTATCACCGCTGAGCAGGGTCGCCCTTCCCTGACGCTACTCCGCGCGCTGATTGCCCAGGAGCCTCTGCTCGCGGGTGCGGACAAGCAAAAAAATATTGACGCAACCTGGCAGGCGCTCGCCTCCATGACCCAGGATCAAGCCAAGGCGCTGGTAATCAACGCCGATGAAAATGTCCTGCAAGGCTGGCTGGATCTGCAACAGATGTGGTTCAACAACCGCAGCGATCCGAACATGCTGAAAGCCGGCATTACCGACTGGCAAAAGCGTTACCCGCAAAACCCGGGAGCGAAAATGCTGCCAACGCAGCTGGTGAACGTGCAAAACTTTAAGCCCGCCTCCACCAGCAAAATTGCCCTGCTGCTGCCGTTAAACGGTCAGGCAGCGGTGTTTGGTCGCGCCATTCAGCAAGGTTTTGAAGCCGCGAAAAACGGCACCACCGCCGTCAGCGGCAGCGCGGTTCCGGCGCAGGCTGCACAGGCGGCGAATGTGAATGACGTTGTCAGCCCGTCCGCCGCCGAAACCAGCGACCTGACCACCGCGCAAACCCCTGCGCAGGGCACCATGCAGAATCCGGTTACCGCCCCAACGACGCAGCCTGCTACCCCAGCGCCTGCGGCAACACAGGCCCCGGCTGAAGCACCGGTGCCCGCGACGGCAGAACAACCTCAGCCGCAAACCGCGCAGCCGGAACAGCAGCCAGCAACCCAGCCGCAGGCTGTGGCCACCACCAGCGCTAATCCTGGTGCAGAGTTGAAAATCTACGACACCAGCGCCCAGCCGCTTGACCAGGTGCTGGCGCAGGTTCAGCAGGACGGGGCCAGCATCGTTGTCGGCCCGCTGTTGAAAAACAACGTGGAAGCGCTGATGAAGAGCAACACCACGCTGAACGTGCTGGCGCTTAACCAGCCTGAGCAGGTTCAGAACCGCGCCAATATCTGTTACTTCGCCCTCTCTCCGGAGGATGAAGCCCGCGATGCGGCCCGCCATATTCACGAGCAGGGCAAGCAGGCGCCGCTGCTGCTGATCCCACGCAGCACGCTGGGCGATCGCGTTGCCAACGCGTTTGCGCAAGAGTGGCAGACCCTTGGCGGTGGCGTGGTGTTGCAGCAGAAATTTGGCTCAGCTTCCGAACTGAGAGCGGGCGTGAACGGCGGGGCAGGTATTGCCCTCAACGGTAGCCCGGTATCCGCCAGCCTGCCGCAGCAGCAGAGCGTCACCATCGGCGGTCTGACGATCCCGGCACCACCTACCGACGCGCAAATCAGCGGCGGCGGTAAAGTGGATTCGGCGTACATCGTCGCTACGCCGGAAGAGATCGCCTTTATCAAACCGATGATCGCCATGCGTAACGGCAGCCAGAGCGGTGCAACGCTCTACGCCAGCTCACGCAGCGCACAGGGTACCGCAGGCCCGGATTTCCGTCTGGAAATGGAAGGACTGCAATACAGCGAGATCCCCATGCTGGCAGGCAGCAACCCGCAGTTGATGCAGCAGGCGCTGGGCGCGGTGCGCAATGACTATTCCCTGGCGCGTCTGTACGCGATGGGCGTCGATGCCTGGGCGCTGGCAAACCACTTCACCCAGATGCGTCAGGTACCGGGCTTCGAGCTTAACGGGAATACCGGCGATCTGACCGCCGATCAGGATTGTGTGATTAACAGGAAGTTATCATGGCTCAAATACCAGCAGGGGCAGATTGTCCCGGCCAGTTAAGCCGTAAACAGACCGGCGACGCGTGGGAGTTAAAGGCGCGTCGCTGGCTTGAAGGCAAAGGACTGCGCTTTGTCGCCGCCAACGTTCGCGGGCGCGGCGGCGAGATTGACCTGATCATGAAAGACGGTCAGACCATCGTGTTTGTTGAAGTTCGCTTCCGACAGTCGTCCCGTTTTGGCGGTGCTGCCGCCAGCGTGACGCTCGCCAAACAACAAAAATTATTACAGACTGCCCACTTGTGGCTTGCCCGCCATAATGGGAGTTTTGATACTGTGGATTGCCGTTTCGATGTGGTAGCCTTCACCGGAAATGCGATCGACTGGCTTAAAAACGCGTTTGGCGAAGACGCATAAATAAGATTTTAAAGGGATACCGTGCTCGAACGAATTAAAGTGTGCTTCACAGAAAGCATTCAAACGCAGATTGCCGCGGCGGAAGCCCTTCCGGACGCGATCTCGCGTGCAGCGATGACGCTGGTTCAGTCGCTGCTCAACGGCAACAAAATCCTCTGTTGTGGCAATGGCACGTCCGCCGCCAACGCACAGCATTTTGCTGCCAGCATGATCAATCGCTTCGAAACCGAGCGCCCGAGTTTACCTGCCATTGCACTAAACACCGATAACGTGGTCTTAACTGCGATTGCCAACGATCGTCTGCATGACGAAATCTACGCCAAGCAGGTGCGCGCCTTAGGCCATGCCGGAGACGTGCTGCTGGCGATCTCCACGCGCGGTAACAGCCGGGATATCGTTAAAGCGGTTGAAGCGGCAGTGACCCGGGATATGACGATTGTCGCCCTGACCGGTTACGACGGCGGTGAGCTGGCTGGCCTGCTGGGGCCGCAGGATGTGGAGATCCGCATTCCTTCGCACCGTAGCGCCCGCATCCAGGAGATGCATATGCTCACGGTGAACTGCTTATGCGATCTGATCGATAACACGCTTTTCCCTCACCAGGATGATTAAGGAGTTCTCATGAAGGTTTTATCGGCCCTTGCAGTCGTGATGTCTGCATTACTGCTTCAGGGATGCATCGCTGCCGCTGTAGTCGGCACCGCAGCGGTCGGCACCAAAGCAGCGACCGATCCGCGCACCGTTGGGACGCAGGTGGATGACGGTACGCTTGAGCTGCGCGTAAACAGTGCGCTGTCGAAAGACGAGCAGATCAAGAAGGAAGCACGCATCAACGTGACGGCTTATCAGGGCAAAGTGCTGCTGGCAGGCCAGGCACCAAATCCTGAACTCGCCTCGCGCGCCAAACAGATTGCGATGGGTGTGGAAGGTACGGCGGAAGTGTTTAACGAGATCCGCCAGGGCCAGCCGATTGGTCTCGGCACCGCGTCATCTGATACCTGGATCACCACCAAAGTGCGTTCCCAGCTGCTGGGTACCGACCAGGTGAAATCCTCAAACGTGAAAGTGACCACGGAGAACGGCGAAGTGTTCCTGCTGGGTCTGGTGACGGAACGTGAAGGGAAAGCGGCGGCGGATATCGCCAGCCGGGTGAGCGGCGTGAAACACGTCACCACCGCCTTTACTTACATTAAGTAATTACCACCTGACTACAGGCCCGGTAAGCGCTAGCGCCACCGGGCTTTTTTCACACAAGCGCCATACTCCCCACAATAACTCCGCTCAACGCCACCAGCCCCGCAGTCAGCCACAGCGCTTTCGCCGGGAATGACTTACGCAGCATGATAAGCGACGGCAGGCTCACCGCCGGCAGCGTGATGAGCAGCGCCAGCGCCGGTGCGGTCCCCATACCAGCCATCATCATGGTCTGAATAATCGGGATCTCCGCCGCGGTTGGGATCACAAACAGGCACCCGGCCACCGCCATCGCAATCACCCACATCAGCGTGTTGTCGATAGCGCCATCCGCATGCGGGAACAGCCAGACGCGCGCCGCCCCCAGCACCAGTACGGCCAGGATATAGACCGGAATGGTGCTCCAGAAAAGCTGCCACAGCGCTTTGCCCCAGCGAGCAAAGAAATTGCCCTGCGGCTCGCTGACGTCCAGCTCAACGGAGGCAGGCCCGGCCTCGTTGTCTTTCACCAGGTGCTGCACCAGCGTAGCGACAAGCACCACCGTCAGCAGGCCAGCCGCCAGACGGATAAACGCGAAATGCCAGCCGAGAACGAAGCCCATAAATACCAACGTTGCCGGGTTCAGCAGGGGGTTACCCATCCAGAAGGCAAGCGCGCCGCCCATCGACACGCGCTGTCGGCGCATACCCGCCGCCACCGGTGCGGCGCAGCAGGAGCACATCATGCCCGGCAGGGAGAAAATCGTCCCCAGCAGCGTGCCCTGCAAGCGCGGCTGTCCCAGGGTTTTCACCAGCCAGTTACGCGGGATAAGTACCTGAATCAGCGAGCCCAGCAATACGCCCAATACCGCCGCTTTCCAGACGGCAAGAAAATAGACCATGGCGTAATCCCACGCCGCGCGTAGCGGGCTGGAATCGGCCTGCGCGAGAATCGATTTACCGATGCTGTGGGTGTCGGCGGCGGTGAAGGCTTTACCGTAGTACGGCTGCCATTTCACATACCAGAGGCCAATGATGACCACGAGAAAGAAGAGTGCGGGCTTCCACCACTGAACAGGTGTTGCCGCCTGAGATGAAGACTGACCAGTCATACCATTCCCCGGAAGGTGTTATTTAATAAGCCGGGGAAGTTTACGCCTCGCCCTGCGCGATTTCACGCAGTTTTGCCGAAGGGATAATATTAACCCCCTCCTGCGACGGAGCCAGCGCCTCTTTTAGCATCGCCAGCGCGACATCCCGCGCCTCGATGGACTTCCAGTTACCCGGCAGAATGCGAAACAGCGGAGCGAAAATAGACTCGTTAAAACGACGTTCGTCACGGTGCCCCATCAGCATGGAAGGCCGCGCGATGGTCAGGCGCTCCCATTTCTGCGCGATTAACGCCTCTTCCATTTTGCCCTTCACCTGGTTGTAAAAAAACGGCGAGCCTGCGTTCGCGCCGTGCGCGCTGACTACCAGGAAATGTTTTGCGCCCAGCTTTTTCGCCGTCAGAGCGGTATCCACTACCAGTGTGTAATCCGCATGGACAAAAGCTCCTTTACTGCCCGCTTCCCGTCGGGTGGTGCCAAGGCAGCAAAAGGCGATATCAATGGGATCCTGCACCTGCGCCAGCGCGTCGGTGAGCTGTGGATCGTGCGGGTTATAGACGCCGGTGATATCCAACAGCGGGCGACGCGTCGGGGCGGCGATATAATTGATATGCCGATCCTGGATCAGCAGCCGCAGCAGATGTCCACCCACCAGCCCGGTTGCGCCGGTAATCAGTACCTGACTCATCTTATCCCCTTTACAGAATTGTCCGTTTGCGTTCTGGGCCTGCTCTACCACACTTAAAAGTCTGTTACCGGTAAGTATTTACCACAAACGGGAAAAAAACAGTCTGAAGCGAAAACAACGGAGGAAGCATGGGTAAAAAAATTGCAGTCTTGATTACCGACGAGTTTGAAGATTCAGAATTTACGTCGCCAGCAGAGGCATTCCGCAAGGCGGGCCACGAGGTGGTCACCATCGAGAAAGAAGCGGGTAAAACCGTGAAGGGCCATAAGGGCGAAGCCAGCGTGACCATTGACGAATCCATTGATAACGTCAGCCCGTCGGATTTCGACGCCCTGCTGTTACCGGGCGGTCATTCACCGGATTCCCTGCGCGGAGACGAGCGTTTCGTCACCTTTACCCGTGACTTCGTCGGCACCGGTAAACCGGTATTTGCCATTTGCCACGGTCCGCAGCTGCTGATCAGCGCCGAGGTGGTACGCGGGCGTAAGCTCACCGCGGTGAAGCCGATCGTTATCGATCTGAAAAACGCGGGAGCCGAGTTCTACGATCAGGAAGTGGTGAACGATAACGATCAGCTGATCACCAGCCGTACACCGGACGATCTGCCGGCGTTTAACCGTGAAGCGCTACGCCTGCTCGGCGCGTAACCAGTGCAGCTTCTTGCCAAAGCCCAGGGTGTTGTCGGTAAATTTCAGCTCATCAAGGCGGATTTCCCACACCGGGGCTTTTAGCGCCGCGGCCACCGGGAAGCGGCGCGTATAGCGTTTACGTTGCGCGTCGCTCTCCTCACCTTCCAGGCGACGAATTTCGCCTTTAAACTGGACCCCGCGGATCAGCGCAACGGTTTTAGGCTGACCGTTTACCGTGCCCGCCACTTTTGCCCGCTGGCCCGTCATCTGCGCATGCCGCGTTTTATCTTCGCTCATCACGTAAAAGGCCACGCGCTCGGGATCGTAGTAATAAAAGGCATTTGCGCACCACATCTCCTCGTCTTTACAGACGCACCAGGTCACGACATGCTGCTTTGCCAGCCAGCGGTTAATGGCGGCCAGTGTTTCCATTTTCGCTCTCTCTCATGCTATGGTGCGTTCACCTTAACATACTGAATCTGTTTACCGTGTGCTGGTTTCTCTATCTTGTCCGAACCGCTGATAACGCACTCTACACCGGGATCACTACCGATGTGGCACGGCGTTTTTTACAACATCAAACGGGGAAAGGGGCGAAGGCACTGCGGGGGAAAGGTGAACTTCAGTTAGCGTTTTCAGCCGCCGTGGGCGACCGATCCCTGGCGCTCAGGCTGGAATACCGCATCAAGCAGCTGACGAAGCGCCAGAAAGAGCGTCTCGTCAACGGGGACGGCTCTTTCGAGGCGCTACGCGAAAGCCTGCTTAAAAACGATTGAAATGATCGTGATACTCCACCAGACCGGTAACGCCGTCGAGCGCATCATCCGCCAGAGGATGCACCAGGAAAGATGTTTCCGTGCCCGGCCAGTGGCAGCGCAGATCGTATCTGGACGCTGGCTTAAAACCTAAACGTTCGTAGAACGCCGGATCGCCCAGAACGACGACCGCGGCATAGCCAAATTCATTCAGTGAATCCAGCCCTTCATAGACCAGCTGGCGCGCCAGGCCCTGGCCACGGTAGTTTTCATCCACCGCCAGCGGCGCCATGCCGACCCACTGTAACTCTTCACCCTGCACAATCACCGGGCTGAAGGCCACGTAGCCGACCACCTGCCCTTCATCGTCGGTGGCAACCAGGCCCAGCGTAATCAGGCCATCTTCGCGAAGATCGTGAACCAGTTGGGCTTCGGCGTCGCCTGCAAAAGAGCGGCGTAACAACGCATCGATACCCGGCGCATCAATCCCAATTTCGACTCGAATCAGCATGGCTCACCTACTGAAGTGTGTTTACTGTCCGGCGGGGTTTTTAGCCCGGCCTCAACGAAATCTGCCATTTGCATCAACATCATACGCAGCGCTTTCGGCATCTGCTCCAGCTCAATGGCATCCATTAAATTTTTGACGTACAGACCGAGCTCCGTGTCGCCTTCAATCACCAGACGACGCTGGAAGAAGAGCGTGTCCGGATCCTGTTTGCGCGCGGCAATCATCAGCAGATCGCTGGCATCCGCGCTAAAGCTGACATCCACCTCGGCGGTTTCACGGACGATCAGCCGATCGTTCTCAACGGAAGTAAACCAGCGCAACCCGATATCGCGCACTTCAATCTTTAACCAGCGGCCTTCCAGAAACTCCAGCTCACCGTCCTGTAGCGCCTGGCGGAACTGCCAGCTCAGTACCTGTTCCAGCACCTGGCGTTTAAGCGCGAACGGCGCCAGTTTTACCGGCACGCTCAGCATTGATGGACCAAATTGTACGAGACGTGAACGCAGTTTATCCAGCACGAGCTTTACTCCCTGATAGCTATAGTCCTGCTATTTTGCCATATCCCGACAAGAAGATAGCGGCGTAAATCAACAAACCGTTGTCCGGTATACCTCATTATTGGTGCCATCAATACGCCATTAGCTGCCTTAAATCAAAAATTGTCGCGTATGGGTTAATTAAAATCCCAGCTCGTTAACATTTTTTACGATCCCTGCGATCGACAACATCGGGATAAATTATGGAGCTGCTCTGCCCTGCCGGAAACCTTCCGGCGCTTAAGGCGGCCATCGAAAATGGGGCCGATGCGGTCTATATCGGGCTGAAAGATGATACCAACGCCCGCCATTTTGCGGGTCTTAACTTTACGGAGAAAAAGCTTCAGGAAGCCGTTAACTTCATTCACCAGCACCGGCGCAAACTGCACATCGCCATCAATACCTTTGCCCATCCTGATGGCTATGCCCGCTGGCAGCACGCCGTGGATATGGCGGCCCAGCTGGGCGCCGATGCGCTGATCCTGGCCGACCTCGCCATGCTTGAGTATGCGGCAGAACGTTATCCGCATATTGAGCGCCACGTCTCTGTTCAGGCATCGGCCACCAATGAAGAGGCCGTGCGTTTTTATCATCGACACTTTGACGTAGCCCGCGTGGTGCTGCCGCGCGTGCTTTCTATTCATCAGGTTAAGCAACTGGCGCGCGTCACGCCAGTGCCGCTGGAGGTTTTTGCCTTCGGCAGCCTGTGCATCATGGCCGAAGGCCGCTGCTATCTTTCTTCCTATCTCACCGGGGAATCGCCAAATACCGTCGGCGCCTGCTCGCCTGCCCGCTTCGTTCGCTGGCAGCAAACGCCGCAGGGACTGGAGTCACGCCTGAATGACGTGTTAATTGACCGCTATCAGGACGGTGAAAACGCGGGGTATCCGACACTGTGTAAGGGCCGCTATCTGGTGGACGGCGAGCGCTACCACGCGCTGGAGGAGCCCACAAGCCTCAACACGCTGGAATTGCTGCCGGAACTGCTGGCCGCCAATATTGCCTCGGTGAAAATCGAAGGCCGCCAGCGCAGCCCGGCCTACGTGAGCCAGGTGGCGAAGGTGTGGCGTCAGGCCATCGACCGCTGCATGGCGGACCCGCAAAACTATGCTCCACAAGCGGCCTGGATGGAGACGCTCGGCGCGATGTCTGAAGGCACCCAAACTACGCTCGGCGCGTACCACCGTAAATGGCAGTGAGATAATCATGAAATATTCATTAGGGCCGGTGCTTTACTACTGGCCAAAAGAGACGCTGGAAGATTTTTACCAGCAGGCGGCTAACAGCAGCGCCGATGTGATTTACCTCGGCGAAGCGGTGTGCAGCAAGCGCCGCGCCACCAAAGTGGGCGACTGGCTGGATATGGCGAAAAACCTGGCCGGCAGCGGCAAGCAGGTGGTGCTCTCGACGCTGGCGCTGGTGCAGGCGTCCTCTGAACTGGGCGAGCTGAAGCGCTACGTCGAAAACGGTGAGTTCCTGCTGGAGGCGAGCGACCTGGGCGTGGTAAACCTGTGTGCCGAGCGTAAGCTGCCGTTTGTCGCCGGACATGCGCTGAACTGCTATAACGCGGTGACCCTGCGCCTGTTGCTCAAACAGGGGATGACCCGCTGGTGCATGCCAGTAGAGCTCTCCCGCGACTGGCTGGCCAACCTGCTCACACAGTGCGAAGAGCTGGGCATTCGCAACAAGTTTGAAGTGGAAGTCCTGAGCTATGGGCATCTGCCGCTGGCCTACTCTGCCCGCTGCTTCACCGCACGTTCCGAAGATCGCCCGAAAGACGAGTGCGAAACCTGCTGCATTAAGTACCCGAACGGCCGCAGTATGCTGTCGCAGGAGAACCAGCAGGTGTTTGTCCTCAACGGCATTCAGACCATGAGCGGTTACGTCTATAACCTCGGCAACGAACTGGCGTCAATGCACGGGCTGGTGGATATGGTGCGTCTTTCGCCGCTTGATACCGGCGTTTTCGCGATGCTGGACGCCTTCCGCGCCAACGAAAACGGCGCCTCACCGCTGCCGTTGACGGCAAACAGCGACTGCAACGGTTACTGGAGACGTCTCGCCGGGCTGGAATTGCAGGCGTAAAAAAGGCTCACTTTGTTAACAACGGTTATCATTTTTTAATGCAGTATTAAAGATTGACCGTCGACAAAGTGAGCTGTTATGACTGACAAAACCATTCCGTTTTCGGTGCTGGATCTGGCGCCGATCCCACAAGGCTCCTCGGCCAGAGAAGCCTTCACGCACTCTCTCGATCTTGCTCAGCTTGCCGAAAAGCGCGGCTATCACCGCTACTGGCTGGCGGAGCACCACAATATGGTGGGCATCGCCAGCGCCGCCACCTCGGTGCTGATTGGCTATCTGGCGGCGAATACCACCACTCTGCACCTGGGCTCCGGCGGTGTGATGCTGCCGAACCACGCCCCGCTGGTGATTGCCGAGCAGTTCGGGACGCTGAATACCCTTTATCCGGGCCGTATTGATCTAGGGCTTGGCCGCGCGCCGGGCAGCGACCAGCCGACCATGCGCGCCCTGCGTCGCCATATGAGCGGCGATATCGATAACTTCCCGCGCGATGTGGCCGAGCTGGTGGACTGGTTTGACGCGCGGGATCCGAACCCACACGTGCGACCTGTGCCGGGGTACGGGGAAAAGATCCCGGTATGGCTGTTAGGCTCAAGCCTGTACAGCGCACAGCTCGCCGCTCAGCTGGGGCTGCCGTTCGCGTTCGCTTCCCACTTCGCACCGGATATGCTGCATCAGGCACTGCATCTTTATCGTACGCACTTCAAACCGTCTGAACGTCTGGAGAAGCCGTATGCGATGGTGTGTATCAATATCATTGCCGCCGACAGCAACCGCGACGCGGAATTCCTGTTTACCTCTATGCAGCAGGCGTTTGTGAAGCTGCGTCGCGGTGAGACGGGCCAGCTGCCGCCGCCGGTAGAGAACATGCATCAGCTGTGGTCGGCCTCCGAGCAGTATGGCGTGCAGCAGGCTCTGAGTATGTCGCTGGTGGGTGATAAGGCGAAAGTGCGTCACGGGCTGGAGGCGGTGCTGCGTGAAACGCAGGCGGATGAGATTATGGTCAACGGCCAGATTTTCGATCACCAGGCGCGTTTGCATTCGTTTGATTTGGCGATGCAGGTGAAAGAAGAGTTGGTGGGGTAGCCATTGTTTCGCCCGGTGGCGCTTCGCTTACCGGGCCTACGGGATCGCGTAGGCCGGATAAGGCGTAGCCGCCATCCGGCACAAAAACTTACTGATATACCGGCAACAGATTAAAACTCGACAGCACGTGGACCACCGCGTTGCCGATACCAAATACCAGAATCAGCGCAATCATCGGTTTTCCGCCCCAGACGCGGAATTTCGGGCTGCCGAAGCGCTTACGTGATTTGCGCGCCAGAAGCGCCGGTACAATCGCCGCCCAGATGGTGGCCGCCAGTCCCGCATAGCCGATGGCGTACAGGAAACCGTTTGGCCACAGCAGGCCGCCCACAATCGGCGGCAGGAAGGTCAACAGCGCGGTTTTGAAGCGCCCCATAGCAGAGTCATCAAAACCAAACAGATCCGCCAGGTAGTCAAACAGGCCCAGCGTCACGCCGAGGAATGAGCTCGCCACCGCAAAGTTCGAGAAGACCACCAGAAGCAGATCCAGACTGCGGCTGTTCAGCACGCCGCTCAGCGCCTGTACCAGCACATCAATGTTACCGCCCTTCTGCGCAATGCCGATAAATTCCGGACGCGGGATGTTACCCATCGTCCCCAGAAGCCAGATCACATACAGCCCCAGCGCCAGCAGCGTGCCGTAAACCAGGCATTTCACGATGGTGCGCGGATCCTTGCCGTAGTATTTCATCAGGCTCGGTACGTTGCCGTGGTAGCCGAACGACGCCAGACAGAATGGCAGCGTCATCAGCAGGTACGGCGTGTAGGAGGTGTTCACTTCCGCAACGTTAAACAGCGTGGCCGGCGTGACGTGCCCCAGCAGGCTGCCGAAGGTCAGAAAGAAGGTGATGACCTTTGCGCCCAGCACGATCGCCGTCATGCGGCTGACCGCTTTGGTGCTCATCCAGACGATAAATGCCACGCCCAGCGCGAAGCAGAGACCCGCCAGACGCGCCGGAACGTTCAGCGACATCTCTGAGAAGGTGTGATGCAGAATCGACCCGCTCGCTGAAATGTACGCGTAGGTCAGGATATAGAGTACAAACGCGATGGACAGCCCGTTCACCAGGTTCCAGCCTTTGCCCAACAGATCCCGGGTGATGGTGTCGAAGCTGGAGCCAATGCGGTAGTTCAGGTTTGCTTCAAGGATCATCAGCCCGGAATGGAGCATGCAGAACCAGGTGAAAACCAGCGCCGCCAGCGACCAGAAGAACCACGCACCGGACATGACCACAGGCAGGGAAAACATCCCGGCACCAATGATGGTTCCGCCGATGATCACCACGCCGCCAAGCAGCGAAGGTGACGTTTGGGTGGTGGTTAGTGTTGCCATGCGGCCTTATCTCCAGTGAAAAATGTGGTTCTGCTTTTAGTGTGTTGCACTGTACCAGTACAAGAGTACAAAAGGAATAAAAAAAGCCCCGATAGCAACTATCGGGGCTGTATATTTTACTTTACGTCAGAAGCGAAAGGCTTACGCGTCACCGAAACGACGACGGCTGGCGCCTTCTTCACGGCGTGGACCACGGTTTTCGCGGCGCTCACCGGAGAAACGACGGCCTTCACTACCGCGACTTTCGCTGCGACCGCCTTCACGACGCTCGCCACCGAAACCGCGACCACCGCCACGACGTTCGCCGCCACGGTCAGGACGTGGCTGTGCATCGCCCAGCAGCTGCATGTTCATCGGCTTGTTCAGGATGCGGGTGCGAGTAAAGTGTTGCAGTACTTCGCCCGGCATGCCTTTTGGCAGCTCGATGGTGGAGTGGGAACCGAACAGCTTGATGTTACCGATGTAACGGCTGCTGATGTCGCCTTCGTTAGCGATCGCGCCAACGATGTGACGAACTTCAACACCATCATCACGACCCACTTCAATGCGATACAGTTCCATTTCGCCAGCGTCACGACGCTCGCGACGTGGATGGTCTTCACCACCACGCTCTGGACGGTCACCGCGTGGACCACGGTCGTTACGGTCGCCACGACGTTCGAAACGATCGTCACGGTCACGGAACTCACGCTTAGGACGCATCGGCGCATCAGGCGGCACGATCAGGCTACGTTCGCCCTGCGCCATTTTCAGCAGTGCTGCGGCCAGGGTTTCCATGTCCAGCTCTTCGCCTTCAGCGACAGGCTGGATCTGGGACAGCAGCGCACGGTACTGATCCAGATCGCTGCTTTCCAGCTGCTGCTGTACTTTCGCGGCGAATTTTTCCAGGCGGCGTTTGCCCAGCAGTTCTGCGTTTGGCAGCTCGGCTTCTGGAATGGTCAGCTTCATGGTGCGTTCAATGTTACGCAGCAGACGACGCTCGCGGTTCTCAACGAACAGCAGCGCACGACCCGCGCGACCCGCACGACCGGTACGGCCGATACGGTGAACGTAAGACTCGGAGTCCATTGGGATATCGTAGTTTACAACCAGGCTGATACGCTCAACGTCCAGGCCACGTGCTGCCACGTCGGTTGCAATCAGGATATCCAGACGACCGTCTTTCAGACGCTCCAGAGTCTGCTCACGCAGGGCCTGGTTCATGTCGCCGTTCAGCGCTGCGCTGTTGTAGCCGCTACGCTCCAGGGCTTCAGCCACTTCCAGGGTCGCGTTTTTGGTACGAACGAAGATGATCGCCGCATCAAAATCTTCTGCTTCCAGGAAACGCACCAGCGCTTCGTTTTTGCGCATGCCGTACACAGACCAGTAGCTCTGGCTGATGTCCGGGCGAGTGGTCACGCTGGACTGAATACGCACTTCCTGCGGCTCTTTCATGAAGCGGCGGGTAATGCGACGGATCGCTTCTGGCATAGTTGCAGAGAACAGAGCGGTCTGATGACCTTCCGGGATCTGCGCCATGATGGTTTCTACGTCTTCGATGAAGCCCATACGCAGCATTTCATCGGCTTCGTCCAGTACCAGACCGCTCAGCTTAGAGAGGTCCAGGGTACCGCGCTTCAGGTGATCCAGCAGACGGCCCGGCGTACCGACAACAATCTGTGGACCCTGGCGCAGGGCGCGTAACTGCACGTCATAACGCTGGCCGCCGTACAGGGCTACCACGTTTACGCCGCGCATATGTTTAGAGAATTCCGTCATGGCTTCAGCAACCTGAACAGCCAGTTCACGGGTTGGAGCCAGGACGAGGATCTGCGGCGCGCGCAGGTCCGGATCAATGTTGTTCAGCAGCGGCAGCGAGAATGCTGCGGTTTTACCGCTACCAGTCTGGGCCATGCCCAGCACGTCACGACCAGAAAGCAGGTGTGGGATACACTCAGCCTGGATCGGAGATGGTTTTTCGTAACCCAGATCGTTAAGGGCTTCAAGGATAGGAGCCTTCAGGCCCAGATCTGCAAAAGTGGTTTCGAATTCAGCCATGTAGTACAAGTGCCTCGATATTAATGGCGGCCAGTCTACTTAGCTCATCGTGAAAATGATTAGCAATTTTCATTGAAAAGTGTGAACCGGCTCAAATTAGGTGTATTGACGAACAACAACGCCCTCACCAGTGAAGGTGATGGCAATCAAAAGATTACGGGCTGATGTTTATGTCGTCAGCTATTGCTGGTCCGATTCTGCCAGGTCGTCTTGCTCCTGGCCCAAGAGCGATAATTCCAACAATGCATAACGGTGCTCAACGAAGTTATGTACGTTGTTAGCAACCGCTAATTTGAACAGTGCCGTAGCGCTGTCCATATCCCCCAGACTTAGGTAGTACTTACCTAAATAGAAGTTGGTTTCACTGAGATGCTCAGCGAGCGAGGTGTTATCCGTTGCGTCCGCCTTGAGGCGTTCCATCAGCGTTGCTTCGCTAATGTTGCCCAGGTAGAACTCGACAATGTTCCATCCCCACTGTTCCTTGTCCGATTTATCGAAGCGCTGTTTCAGTGCTTCTTTGGCCTGCTTCTCATCGAGCTTCTGCTCAACGATGTAAAGCCACAGGCTGCGGAAAGGATCATTAGGATCGTCTTGATAAAACGCCAGCAGATCATCTTGCGCTAACTTATCACGACCGCCGTAATACAATGCGATACCGCGATTCAAGTGCGCGTAGTTGTAAGTTGGATCAAGCTCAAGTACAGAATCAAACGCTTCATAGGCAGCATCAAAATTGCCTGCCTGCGTTAAATAAATGCCTAAGTAATTGAATACTTCAGGCATATCAGGTCGAATCGCCAGCGCTTGTGAAAAATCATTTCGCGCCAGTGCCCTCAGACCGAGACTATCATACAACACTCCGCGCTCATATAAAAGCTGTGCGCGTTCGTCATCGGTTAAAGCCCGACTGGCAAGTATTTGTTCCATGCGTGCCAGAATGACTTCCTGCTGCAAAGTCGGTTGCAATGGCACTGCAAGGACTTCGCTCTTACGCCAGGCAGAGTTGCTGCATCCTGCCAGCGTTAAAGCTGTCGCAACGAAACACCAGCGCAAAAAAGGCTTCATTTCCCACTCCCGAAGACAACTATTGATGAACGTCCTGTCCCCCGGCGGCTTAACAAGGCGTCCTGCCTGATAATAAGCCCTCCGCCTGCGCGGAGGGCAAATGGCAACCTTACTCGCCTTGCTGTTCAGCAGCCGGGGCTTCCGGTGCCGCAGCAGGCTGAGACTGCTCGGTTGCTTCTTTAATGCTCAGACGGATACGGCCCTGGCGGTCAACTTCCAGAACTTTCACCGGTACTTCCTGACCCATTTGCAGGTAATCGGTCACTTTCTCAACGCGCTTGTCAGCGATCTGAGAGATGTGTACCAGACCTTCTTTACCGCCACCGATGGCAACGAATGCGCCAAAGTCAACGATACGGGTCACTTTACCATTGTAGATACGGCCCACTTCGATTTCTGCCGTGATCTCTTCGATACGACGGATAGCGTATTTCGCTTTCTCGCCGTCGGTTGCTGCGATTTTCACAGTACCGTCATCTTCGATTTCGATGGTGGTGCCCGTTTCTTCGGTCAGTGCACGGATAACAGAACCGCCCTTACCGATAACATCTTTGATCTTGTCTGGATTGATCTTGATGGTGTGGATACGTGGAGCGAACTGAGAAATGTCGCCACGCGGCGCATTAATCGCCTGTTCCATCACGCCCAGGATGTGCAGACGCGCACCTTTAGCCTGGTTCAGAGCAACCTGCATGATCTCTTTGGTGATACCTTCAATTTTGATATCCATCTGCAAGGCAGAGATACCGTCACGGGAACCCGCTACTTTGAAGTCCATATCGCCCAGGTGGTCTTCGTCGCCCAGAATGTCAGACAGAACAACGTAGTTGTCGCCCTCTTTCACCAGACCCATTGCGATACCTGCAACGGCGGCTTTAATTGGCACGCCTGCATCCATCAGCGCCAGAGAGGCACCACACACGGAAGCCATAGAAGAGGAACCGTTGGATTCGGTGATTTCAGACACCACACGTACGGTGTACGGGAATTTGTCTGCTTCTGGCATCACTGCCAGCACGCCGCGCTTCGCCAGACGACCGTGACCAATTTCACGACGCTTCGGTGAGCCAACCATACCGGTTTCGCCCACAGAGTACGGAGGGAAGTTGTAGTGGAACAGGAAGCTGTCAGTACGCTCGCCCATCAGTTCGTCGATGATCTGTGCGTCACGTGCGGTACCCAGGGTCGCGGTTACCAGCGCCTGCGTTTCACCACGGGTGAACAGCGCAGAACCGTGAGTACGTGGCAGTACGCCAGTACGCACGTCCAGACCACGGATCATGTCTTTTTCACGGCCATCGATACGCGGCTCGCCTGCCAGGACGCGGCTACGAACAACGTTTTTCTCGATGGCGTGCAGGATTTCGCCAATCTCGTTAGCGTCCAGCGTTTCGTCTTCGGCAACCAGGGTCGCGGTCACTTCAGATTTGATCACATCAACCTGAGCATAGCGCTCCTGTTTGTCGGTGATGCGGTATGCGTCGCTCAGACGAGATTCTGCCAGTGCAGCAACGCGTGCGTTCAGCGCCTCGTTCACCGCTTCTGGCTGCCAGTCCCAACGTGGTTTACCGGCTTCTTTCACCAGGTCGTTGATGTTCTGGATAACGATCTGCTGCTGCTCGTGGCCAAATACCACAGCGCCCAGCATCTGATCTTCGCTCAGCAGTTCAGCTTCGGATTCAACCATCAGAACCGCTGCTTCAGTACCGGCAACAACCAGGTCCAGCTTACTCTCTTTCAGCTCTTCCTGAGTTGGGTTCAGTACGTACTGGTCGTTGATGTAGCCAACGCGCGCGGAACCGATTGGGCCATTGAATGGAATACCAGACAGTGACAGGGCCGCAGATGCGCCGATCATAGCAACGATGTCCGGGTTAACCTGTGGGTTAACGGAAACAACGGTCGCAATAACCTGAACTTCGTTTACGAAGCCTTCCGGGAACAGCGGACGAACCGGGCGGTCAATCAGACGCGCGATCAGGGTTTCGCCTTCGCTTGGACGGCCTTCACGACGGAAGAAGCCACCTGGGATTTTACCGGCAGCGTAGGTACGCTCCTGGTAGTTAACGGTCAGTGGGAAGAAGTCCTGACCTGGTTTAGCTTTTTTCTGGCCAACTACGGTAACGAATACAGCGGTGTCATCCATGCTTACCATAACGGCAGCAGTAGCCTGACGCGCCATCATGCCGGTTTCCAGCGTGACGGTATGCTGACCATACTGGAATTTACGAACGATCGGATTCAGCAAAATTCTGTCCTTTCTTAAATGTTTGAAAGCACACCTCAGGTGTGCTGACGATTTAACCCGACCTTCTTCGCATCCTCGCGACTAATGACAACCGACACCCCCATGGGTGAAGCCTCTCATTAGCCGCGCGAACCTCTGCAATGAAGATCATTTATAGCAACAATACAATAGTTTCCATTGAATTGCTGCCGTCTGGTTGAAAAAAGGGGCCATCAGGCCCCCTTTTCTGAAACTCGCAAGAATTAGCGACGCAGGCCCAGACGCTCGATCAGCGCGGTGTAGCGTGCAACATCTTTACGCTTCAGGTAGTCGAGCAGTTTACGACGCTGAGAAACCATACGCAGCAGACCACGACGGCTGTGGTGATCTTTTTTGTGCTCTGCAAAGTGACCTTGCAGGTGGTTAATCTGTGCAGTCAGCAGTGCAACCTGAACTTCGGTAGAACCGCTGTCGTTAGTACCACGACCAAACTCAGAAACGATTTTAGCTTTAGCTTCAACGCTTAGAGACATTTTCAAACTCCAAAGTATAAAGAATGTAAGGATGCCGATCTCTAATTCAGCTATCCCATGTACGCCCCGCAGATTGTTAAACAATTTACCAGGCGTTAAGCGGCGATATTCTACTCGTCTCCCCTGCTTATCGCAAGGTGAGGCGTTATCACCGTCACGCTTCGACCGGATATTCGACGACCAGACGACGCGGCGCCACACGCCCTTCGCCATCCATTTCGCCCATACCGATGAATTTCCCTTCGTCACCTTCCGTCACGCGTACCAGGCCCTCAAGCGGCGCCCCCGATGTGCGAACCGGGTTTCCGTTCTTAAAGTAAACGGACGATGTTAAAGGAAGATTAACAACCGGGAAGTCCACTGCCGGACTGTCCATTGGCATCAGCAGCGGGTCCAGCAGATCGGCTGGCGCAACGCCCTGCGCTTGCGCCTGCTCAACCAGGGCGTGCAGATGCTCAATCGTCACCATGCGTTCGACCGGATATTTGCTGACCGCCAGACGACGCAAGTAAATCACATGCGCGCCGCAGCCCAGCTTTTCACCGAGGTCATCAATGATGGTGCGGATATAGGTCCCTTTCGAACAGTGTACTTCCAGCTCGAGTTCATCACCTTCGTGGCGAATGAACAGCAGCTCATACACGGTAATCGGACGAGCTTCACGCGGAACCTCAATGCCCTGACGCGCATATTCGTAGAGCTTTTTGCCCTGATATTTCAGCGCCGAATACATCGACGGCACCTGTAGCGTATCACCACGGAAGCTGTCCAGCGCCGCATCAAGTTCCTCTGCGCTGAAGGTCACCGGGCGCTCTTCCACCACCAGGCCATCTGCATCAGAGGTATCCGTGCGCTGGCCCAGTTTGGCAATCACGCGGTAGCGCTTATCCGAATCCAGCAGGTACTGGGAAAACTTTGTCGCTTCCCCCAGGCAGATCGGCAGCATGCCGGTTGCCAGCGGATCCAGCGCGCCAGTGTGTCCTGCACGGTTGGCGTTATAAATACGCTTCACTTTTTGCAGCACGTCGTTGCTGGATGCGCCCTGTGGTTTATCCAGCAACAGCACGCCATGCACGTCACGACCGCGACGACGAGGACGACTCATCAGTCCTCCTTGCTGTCGTCCGCCGGGTTAACACGACGCTCATCGTCATGTTTCACCACGCTGGTCACCAGGTTGGACATACGCATACCTTCAACCAGCGAGTTGTCGTAGAAGAAAGTCAGCTCTGGCACGATACGCAGGCGCATTGCTTTGCCAAGCAGAGAGCGGATGAAACCAGAGGCTTCCTGCAACGCTTTAATGCCGTTCTTCACGGCGTCTTCATCCTGGTCATTCAGGAAAGTAACAAACACTTTGGCGTACGCCAGGTCGCGGGACATTTCCACGCCCGACACGGTGGTCATCATACCCACGCGTGGATCTTTGATTTCACGTTGCAGAATGAGAGCGATCTCTTTCTGCATCTCCTGCGCGACGCGCTGTGGGCGACCAAATTCTTTCGCCATAATAAATTCTCCAGACAAAAAAGGGGCTTAAGCCCCTTTTTAAAATTACTGCCGGGTGGCGCTTCGCTTACCCGGCCTACGCTAATTAATCTTCAGTTGACGAAGATTACGCGATGGTACGCTGAATTTCGATGATCTCGAACACTTCGATCATATCGCCAACGCGAACGTCGTTGTAGTTCTTCACGCCGATACCACATTCCATGCCGTTACGGACTTCGTTAACGTCATCTTTGAAGCGGCGCAGGGATTCCAGCTCACCTTCGTAGATAACCACGTTGTCACGCAGTACGCGGATTGGGTTGTGACGCTTGATGGTCCCTTCGGTAACCATACAGCCCGCGATCGCACCGAATTTCGGTGATTTGAACACGTCACGTACTTCAGCCAGACCGATGATCTGCTGTTTCAGCTCAGGAGACAGCATGCCGCTCATCGCTGCTTTCACTTCGTCAATCAGGTTATAGATGACGGAGTAGTAACGCAGATCCAGGCTTTCAGCATCAATCACTTTACGCGCAGATGCGTCAGCACGAACGTTGAAGCCAACCAGGATCGCGTTGGACGCTGCTGCCAGGGTTGCGTCGGTTTCGGTGATACCACCTACGCCAGAACCGATGATCTTCACTTTCACTTCGTCGGTAGACAGTTTCAGCAAGGAGTCGGAGATCGCTTCCACAGAACCCTGAACGTCCGCTTTCAGAACGATGTTCACTTCGTGAACTTCGCCTTCGGTCATGTTGGCGAACATGTTCTCGAGTTTAGATTTCTGCTGACGAGCCAGCTTCACTTCACGGAATTTACCCTGACGATACAGAGCGACTTCACGCGCTTTCTTCTCGTCACGTACCACGGTGACTTCGTCACCGGCAGCCGGAACACCGGACAGGCCGAGAATTTCCACTGGAATGGACGGACCCGCTTCCAGCACTTCCTGACCCAGTTCGTTACGCATCGCACGAACGCGACCGTATTCGAAACCACACAGAACGATGTCGCCCTTGTGCAGAGTACCTTCGCGAACCAGAACGGTTGCAACCGGACCACGACCTTTATCCAGGAAGGATTCAATGACCGCGCCGCTCGCCATACCTTTACGAACCGCTTTCAGCTCCAGAACTTCAGCCTGAAGCAGGATAGCGTTCAGCAGGTCGTCGATACCGGTACCTGCTTTTGCTGATACAGGGATGAACTGCGCTTCACCGCCCCACTCTTCCGGCATAACGCCGTACTGGGACAGTTCGTTCTTCACGCGATCCATATCGGCTTCTGGCTTATCGATTTTGTTAACTGCGACAACCAGAGGCACCTGCGCCGCTTTCGCGTGCTGGATAGCTTCAATGGTCTGTGGCATCACGCCATCGTCGGCAGCAACAACCAGAACAACGATATCCGTTGCCTGAGCACCACGAGCACGCATTGAGGTAAACGCTGCGTGGCCTGGGGTATCCAGGAAGGTGATCATGCCGTTTTCGGTTTCTACGTGGTAAGCACCGATGTGCTGGGTAATACCACCCGCTTCGCCGGAGGCAACCTTAGTAGAACGAATGTAGTCAAGCAGAGAGGTTTTACCGTGGTCAACGTGACCCATGATGGTCACGACCGGTGCGCGCGGTTCAGCCGCTGCGCCCGTATCACGGTCGCTCATTACTGCTTCTTCCAGCTCGTTTTCACGACGCAGGATAACTTTGTGGCCCATCTCTTCAGCAACCAGCTGTGCGGTTTCCTGGTCGATGACCTGGTTGATGGTGGCCATTGCGCCCAGTTTCATCATCGCTTTGATGACCTGAGAGCCTTTCACCGCCATCTTGTTAGCCAGTTCGCCAACGGTGATGGTTTCGCCGATCACAACGTCACGGTTAACGGCCTGAGCAGGCTTCTGGAAGCCCTGCTGGAGAGCGGAACCTTTACGCTTGCCGCCTTTACCGCCGCGAACCGCTGCACGCGCTTCTTCACGGTCAGCTTTTGATTCAGCGTGTTTGTTACCTTTTTTCGCAGGACGCGCAGCTTTTGCACTGCGAGTACGGCCACGACCACCTTCAACTTCGCGGTCGTTGTCGTCTTCTGCCTGACGCGCATGCTGAGACGTGGTGACGTGATAATCGCTGGTATCTTCAGTTGGTTCAGCGGTATTCACACCGTTCTTCTCGTTTTCTTCTGCCATGCGACGCGCTTCTTCGGCGACGCGGCGAGCTTCTTCTTCAAGCTTGCGGCGGGCTTCTTCTTCCGCTTTACGCTTCAGCTCGGCAGCTTCATTTTCACGGCGGGCTTTTTCAGCCTGGGCAGTTTTGGTCATTTCGTCGGTCTGTTGATTGCTCACTTTGTCTTTTTCCGCAGCGTCACGCTTCGCTTTTTCACCGGCGTCGCGTTTCGCTTTTTCTGCGGCCTCACGTTCAGCTTTTAATTCTGCTTCACGTTTGGCAGTGGCTTCTGCCTCACGCTGAGCTTGTTCTTCCGCTTCACGCTGTGCCTGCTCTTCCGCGGCAAGGCGTTCTGCCTCTTGCGGATCACGTTTTACAAAGGTGCGCGTCTTGCGGACTTCAATTTGTACCGACTTGCTTTTGCCACCGGTACCAGGGATGTTCAACGTGCTACGCGTTTTACGCTGTAGCGTTAACTTGTCAGGCGTAGAGCCGTGTTCACGGTTCAGGTGCGCTAACAAGGTTTGTTTTTCTTGCGCGGTCACCGAGTCATCAGCGGACTTCGGGATCCCTGCATCAGCAAATTGCTGTACCAGGCGGTCCACGGAGGTCTGAATCTCAGCAGCCAGCGATTTTACAGTTACATCAGTCATGCTGTTCCTTCCTGCTACAGTTTATTACGCTTCGTCGCCGAACCAGCAAATATTACGTGCGGCCATGATGAGTTCGCCGGCTTTCTCGTCGGTTAAACCTTCGATATCGGCCAGGTCATCAACGCCTTGCTCAGCGAGATCTTCCAGCGTACAAACACCACGGGCAGCCAGCTTGAACGCAATCGCACGATCAAGACCTTCCAGATTCAGCAGGTCATCAGCCGGCTTCTTATCGCCAAGGCTTTCTTCCTGAGCCAGCGCCAGGGTGGTCAGTGCGTTTTTAGCGCGTTCACGCAGGGCTTCAACGGTTGGTTCATCCAGACCGTCAATTTCCAGCAGCTCTTTCATTGGCACGTAGGCCAGTTCTTCCAGCGTAGAGAAACCTTCTTCAACCAGCACAGTGGCGAAGTCTTCGTCAATGTCCAGGTATTTGGTGAAGGTATCGATCGCCGCGTGGGCTTCAGCCTGATGCTTGGCCTGAAGGTCATCAACGGTCATCACGTTGAGTTCCCAGCCGCTCAGCTGTGACGCCAGACGTACGTTCTGACCGTTACGGCCAATCGCCTGCGCCAGGTTGCCCGCTTCTACAGCGATATCCATGGTGTGTTTGTCTTCGTCAACAACGATAGACGCCACATCAGCCGGTGCCATTGCGTTGATCACGAACTGCGCCGGGTTATCGTCCCACAGAACGATATCAATGCGCTCGCCGCCCAGTTCGGTAGAAACCGCCTGAACACGTGCGCCACGCATACCGACGCAAGCACCGACCGGGTCGATACGCTTGTCGTTGGTTTTCACCGCAATTTTCGCACGGGAACCCGGATCGCGGGCCGCCGCTTTGATCTCGATAACTTCTTCGCCGATTTCCGGCACTTCGATACGGAACAGTTCAACCAGCATTTCTGGTTTAGAACGCGTCACGAACAGCTGTGCACCACGCGCTTCAGGACGTACGGCATACAGCACACCACGAATACGGTCGCCTGGGCGGAAGTTTTCACGCGGCAGCATGTCTTCACGCAGGATCACGGCTTCAGCGTTACCCGGCAGCCCTTCGGATTTGATCTCCAGAGAGATGTTGTCGCGGTTCACTTTCTTCACCACGCCGGTGATGATTTCGCCTTCCTGATCGCGGAACTGATCGACAACCAGCGCGCGCTCGGCTTCGCGAACTTTCTGCACGATAACCTGCTTCGCGGTCTGGGTGGTGATACGGTCGAAGGTAACAGATTCAATCTGATCTTCAACGTAGTCACCCACGTTCAGACTTTCGTCTTCAAAACGTGCCGCTTCCAGGGTGATCTCTTTGGTCGGTTGGGTCACTTCTTCAACGATTACCCAACGACGGAATGTATCGAAGTCACCGCTTTTACGATCGATTTCTACGCGAACATCGATCTCTTGTTCGTATTTTTTCTTGGTTGCTGTAGCCAGTGCACTTTCCAGCGCTTCGAAAATCTTCTCACGCGGCAGTGATTTCTCGTTGGAGACGGCTTCAACAACAGCCAAAATTTCTTTGTTCATCGCGGGCTTTTCACCTCAATCCAGACTGTTAAAAGTGGGGAACCAGGTTCGCCTTCTGGATATTACTCAGCGCGAACACTTCATCTTTGCCTTCGACTGTCACCGTGATCATTTCACCATCAACGGCTTTGATAATTCCCTGCCATTTACGGCGGTTCTGTACGGCCATACGCAGAACGAGAGCCACTTCTTCACCGGTAAAGCGCACGTAGTGCTCGGCCGTGAACATCGGACGATCGAGGCCAGGTGAGGAAACTTCCAGGTTGTACGCAACGGTAATCGGATCTTCAACATCAAGAACCGCACTCACCTGGTGGCTGACATCAGCACAATCATCAACATTGATGCCATCTTCACTATCAATATAGATGCGCAGTGTGGATGTACGGCCGCGAACGAATTCGATGCCGACCAGTTCGTAGCCCAGTGCTTCGACCGGCGCAGTAATCATCTCTGTTAATTTTTGCTCTAATGTGGACAAGCCCACCCCCAAGACATAAAAAAAGGGCGTAAAGCCCAGTTATTCTGTAGTCAGATAACAAAAAACCCCGATAAATCGGGGCTTTAGATAACTGAACCCTATAGCCACAACTGTGGCCTGGAGCACTCTCCGAAAGCATTTTTTCAAATCCAGCTACGAAGGCTCTAAGTCTTCACAGTATATTTGAAAAAGAACTTTATAGGAAAGTGGTTGCGGGGGCCGGATTTGAACCGACGACCTTCGGGTTATGAGCCCGACGAGCTACCAGGCTGCTCCACCCCGCGCCTGAAACGTGGCAAATTCTACGCGTTTTGGACAGAATTTGCAAATAATGCTGGGATTTGGTACCGAAGACGGGACGTAAAATCGGCGTTCAGTATATTGATAGTTGACCCCACCTGTCAACCCAACTTCAGCCAGGGCAATAAAAGGGAAATTTTTACAAAAAACGCACACGTCTCTTTCGGTCGTCGATAAAAGATGATTAAATGAATACTCACTTATTTTGCATAAACATGCATCGAGAGCGAAAGCGGTCTCTAATCAGTCAATCAAGCAGGGTTTTATTATATGACGACGATTCTCAAGCATCTCCCGGTAGGACAACGTATTGGCATCGCTTTTTCTGGCGGCCTGGATACCAGCGCTGCACTGCTGTGGATGCGCCAGAAGGGAGCGGTTCCTTATGCATATACTGCGAACCTGGGTCAGCCGGACGAGGAAGATTATGACGCGATCCCTCGTCGTGCCATGGAATATGGCGCAGAGAACGCACGTCTGATCGACTGCCGTAAGCAGCTGGTTGCCGAAGGGATTGCCGCGATCCAGTGCGGTGCTTTCCATAATACGACCGGCGGCCTGACCTATTTCAATACCACCCCGCTGGGTCGTGCCGTCACCGGCACTATGCTGGTCGCCGCCATGAAAGAAGATGGCGTGAACATCTGGGGGGACGGTAGCACCTATAAAGGCAACGATATTGAACGTTTCTATCGTTATGGCCTGCTGACCAACGCCGAGTTGCAGATCTACAAACCGTGGCTGGATACCGACTTCATCGACGAGCTGGGTGGCCGTCATGAAATGTCTGAGTTTATGATTGCCTGCGGCTTTGACTACAAGATGTCCGTTGAGAAAGCCTACTCAACCGACTCCAACATGCTGGGTGCGACGCACGAAGCGAAAGACCTGGAATTCCTGAACTCCAGCGTAAAAATTGTTAACCCGATCATGGGCGTGAAGTTCTGGGATGAGAACGTGAAGATCCCGGCGGAAGAAGTGACCGTGCGTTTCGAACGTGGTCATCCGGTTGCCCTGAACGGTAAAACCTTCTCCGACGATGTTGAACTGATGCTGGAAGCAAACCGCATCGGCGGTCGTCACGGTCTGGGTATGAGCGATCAGATCGAAAACCGTATCATTGAAGCGAAAAGCCGTGGCATTTACGAAGCGCCGGGGATGGCGCTGCTGCACATCGCTTACGAGCGTCTGCTGACCGGTATTCACAACGAAGACACCATCGAGCAGTATCACTCTCATGGCCGTCAGCTGGGCAAACTGCTGTATCAGGGTCGCTGGTTTGATCCACAGGCGCTGATGCTGCGTGACGCCCTGCAACGTTGGGTGGCAAGCGCAATCACCGGCGAAGTGACGCTGGAACTGCGTCGCGGCAATGATTACTCCATCCTCAATACCGTGTCTGACAACCTGACCTATAAAGCAGAGCGTCTGACCATGGAGAAAGGTGAGTCAGTGTTCTCTCCGGACGATCGTATTGGCCAGCTGACCATGCGTAACCTGGACATCACCGATACCCGTGAGAAGCTGTTCAACTATGTTGAGAATGGCCTGCTCTCCGCCAGTTCCGGTAATGGCCTCCCTCAGGTTGAGAACCTGGAACACAGCGATAAGAAATAATCGACAGCAAGTCATGCAAAAGGCGCCCATTGGGCGCCTTTTTTGTGGTCTTCGTAGGCCCGGTAAGCGCAGCGCCACCGGGCAAAACGGCGGGTGGCGCTGCGCTTACCCGCCCTACAAAAGATCGGATACACAGAATGTACAGACGAAAAAAAAGACGTCTTGCGACGTCTTTCTTCTGGAATATTGGTACCGAGGATGGGACTCGAACCCACAAGCCCGTTAGGGCACTACCACCTCAAGGTAGCGTGTCTACCAATTCCACCACCTCGGTACGGAATACTTACTGCGGGATATCGCTGGTTGGCTTAGCCGGTGCAGCTGGCTGAGTTTGCTCAGTTTTTGCTGGCGCGCTCAGATTTTCCCACTCGCTTCCTTTACTGGTCTTGTTGCTGTTGATATTGCCCAGCACCAGACTGATGATGAAGAACAGCGTAGCCAGAATCGCCGTCGTACGGGTCATGAAGTTCGCAGAACCACTTGAACCGAACAGCGTACCGGAAGCGCCTGCTCCGAAGGAGGCTCCCATATCAGCGCCTTTACCTTGCTGTAGCATAATCAGCGCTACGAGAGCGATGGCTACAATAAGGAAGATAACTAAAAGAGCTTCGTACATAATCAACCTGTTCCTTGCGGATTTGCCGCATACCAATGCTTCGACCAATTAGCAGGATTTTGTTTCCCACTGAAGCGGGTGTGAATACTAACCAAAGCGAATCACCTTCGCAAGGGCATTTTCGAGGCATTGTATCAACTGCGGAAAAAAACAGCAAAAAGCCATTCATTGCTTAAAACAAAGGCGGCAAACGCCGCCTTTTTAAACACTTATTCTGAAAGATTATGCAGCTTTGACTGCATCTGCAATGCGGTGCGCAAATTCGGTTACCTGCGCTTCGTCTTCGCCTTCCACCATCACGCGGATCAGCGGCTCGGTACCCGACTTACGCAGCAGGACGCGCCCACGGCTGCCAAGAGTCGCTTCCACGTCTGCCATCACCGCTTTCACGTTATCATTTTCCAGCGGGTCGCCTTTACCCGCGGTGAAACGCACATTGACCAGAATCTGCGGGAACATTTTCATGCCGCTGCACAGATCGTGCAGGCTCATATGGTTACGCGCCATCGCGGCAACAACCTGAAGTGCCGCCACAATACCGTCACCGGTGGTGGTTTTATCGAGCAGGATCACGTGGCCGGAGTTTTCCGCGCCAATACGCCAGCCTTTCTCCTGGAGTTTTTCCAGCACGTAGCGGTCACCCACTTTCGCACGAACAAACGGGATGCCCAGCTGTTTCAACGCCAGTTCCAGGCCCATATTGCTCATCAGCGTGCCCACCGCGCCACCGCGCAGTTGCCCCTGACGCAGGCCTTCACGGGCAATGATGTAGAGGATCTGATCGCCATCAACCTTATTACCTTCGTGGTCAACCATGATCACACGGTCACCATCGCCATCCAGGGCAATACCCAGATCGGCCTTTTCAGCCAGCACACGCGCCTGCAAGGCACGCACGTCTGTCGCGCCGACTTCTTCGTTGATGTTCAGACCGTCCGGCTCGCAGCCGATAGTGATCACTTTGGCACCCAGCTCGCGGAACACATTCGGCGCAATGTGGTAAGTCGCACCGTTGGCACAGTCCACCACAATTTTGAGGTGTGCCAGGCTCAGCTCATTCGGGAAAGTGCCTTTGCAGAATTCAATGTAGCGGCCTGCGGCATCGACAATACGGTTTGCTTTACCCAGCTCAGCGGAGTCAACACAGGTGATCTCTTTTTCCATTTCCGCTTCAATCGCCTCTTCCACGTCATCCGGCAGTTTGGTGCCGTCGATGGAGAAGAATTTGATACCGTTGTCATAGAACGGATTATGGGAAGCGGAAATGACGATGCCCGCTTCAGCACGGAAGGTGCGGGTCAGATAGGCAACAGCAGGGGTCGGCATTGGCCCCGTAAAGGAAGCTGAAAGCCCCGCCGCCGCCAGCCCGGCTTCCAGCGCGGACTCCAGCATATAACCCGAAATACGGGTATCTTTCCCAATAATGATCTTACGGGAGCCATGACGCGCCAGCACTTTCCCCGCTGCCCAGCCCAGCTTCAGGACAAAGTCAGGGGTAATTGGCGCATCGCCTACGCGCCCACGGATGCCATCGGTACCAAAATATTTACGATTACTCATAGCGTTTGTTTTCCTTCGCTGCCAGTGTGGCTTCCACCACACGCATGGCTTCTACTGTTTCTTTTACGTCATGGACGCGAATGATGTGTGCACCTTGCATCGCGGCAATCACCGCGCAGGCCAGACTGCCGCTCAGACGTTCGCTCGGCCCGACATTCAACAACTGACCAATCATCGATTTTCTCGACATTCCCACCAGCAGTGGCAGGCCGAACTGATGAAACTCTGATAAGCGCGCAAGCAACGCGTAATTGTGTGAGAGATTTTTACCGAAACCGAAGCCCGGGTCGAGCAGCAATTTCTCTTTTGCGATACCCGCACGTTCACAGCGTTCGATATGCTCAATAAAGAAGCGGGTGACGTCGGCAAACACATCTTCATATTTTGGCGCCTCCTGCATTGTCTTAGGCTGACCCTGCATATGCATCAGACACACCGGTAGCCCGGTTTCTGCGGCGGCTTCAATCGCGCCCGGCTCGGTCAGCGAGCGGATATCATTGATAATGTGAGCGCCCACTCTCGCCACTTCACGGATCACTTCGGGTTTGGAGGTATCAACGGAGATCCACACTTCAAAGCGCCGGGCGATAGCCTCCACCACCGGCACCACGCGCGCCAGCTCTTCTTCCACCGAAACCTCCGCCGCGCCAGGCCGCGTTGACTCCCCTCCAACGTCAATGATGGTGGCACCCGCGTTAATCATCAAATTCGCGTGTTTAACCGCGTCGATAAGCGAATTATGCGTGCCGCCGTCAGAGAAGGAATCAGGCGTGACATTCAGGATCCCCATCACATGGGGATGTGAAAGGTCGAGATGCGAGTCCTGGGCGAATAGTTTCATGGTGAAGTCCCTGGGATTAATGTGGTTAAACAGATAAGAAAAACCCCGGAGCAAGCTCCAGGGTTTGAGATACAGACAAACGCTTCAACAGCAGTGACTTACTTGTCGCCCAACTGCTCTGACATGGTGTTGCCCGGGTTTGGCGTACGCGGTTCATCGACCGGACGCGGCGCACGCGGGGTGCCATTGTTGTCAGAATTGTTAGACGCGCCTGGGTCTTCCCAGCCTGCCGGCGGACGCACTTCGCGGCGCGCCATCAGGTCGTCAATCTGCGGTGCATCGATGGTCTCATATTTCATGAGCGCATCTTTCATCGAATGCAGGATGTCCATATTGTCGTTCAGGATCTGACGGGCGCGAGCGTAGTTACGTTCAATCAGCGCTTTCACTTCCTGGTCGATGATACGTGCCGTTTCATCGGACATATGTTTCGCTTTTGCCACAGAGCGGCCCAGGAATACTTCGCCCTCTTCCTCTGCATACAGCAGCGGACCGAGTTTGTCGGAGAAGCCCCACTGAGTCACCATGTTACGCGCCAGGTTTGTCGCCACTTTAATATCGTTCGACGCACCGGTGGAAACATGTTCCGCACCGTAGATAATCTCTTCAGCCAGACGACCGCCGTACAGGGTTGAAATCTGGCTTTCCAGCTTCTGACGGCTGGCGCTGATCGCGTCGCCTTCAGGCAGGAAGAAGGTCACACCCAGCGCACGACCGCGCGGAATAATCGTCACCTTGTGTACGGGATCGTGTTCCGGCACCAGACGACCGATAATCGCGTGGCCCGCTTCGTGATATGCCGTGGACTCTTTCTGCGCTTCCGTCATCACCATGGAGCGACGTTCCGCCCCCATCATGATTTTGTCTTTCGCTTTCTCGAATTCCACCATGGACACCACGCGCTTGTTACCGCGAGCGGCAAACAGTGCTGCTTCGTTGACCAGGTTAGCCAGATCCGCACCGGAGAAGCCTGGAGTACCACGCGCAATGATTGCCGCGTCGATATCTGGCGCCAGCGGTACGCGTCGCATATGCACTTTCAGAATCTGTTCACGACCGCGAACATCCGGCAGACCGACCACAACCTGACGGTCAAAACGGCCTGGACGCAGCAGCGCAGGGTCGAGTACGTCCGGACGGTTAGTTGCCGCGATAACGATGATACCTTCGTTACCTTCGAAGCCGTCCATCTCAACCAGCATCTGGTTCAGCGTCTGCTCACGTTCATCGTGACCACCACCCAGGCCTGCGCCACGCTGGCGGCCTACGGCGTCGATTTCATCGATGAAGATGATGCACGGTGCTGCCTTCTTAGCCTGCTCGAACATGTCACGCACACGAGATGCACCGACACCCACGAACATTTCAACGAAGTCAGAACCTGAAATAGTAAAGAACGGCACCTTCGCTTCACCCGCGATGGCTTTTGCCAGCAGGGTTTTACCGGTACCCGGAGGGCCGACCATCAGGACGCCTTTCGGGATCTTACCGCCCAGTTTCTGGAAACGGCTCGGCTCGCGCAGGTATTCAACCAGTTCACCCACCTCTTCTTTTGCTTCGTCACAACCTGCTACGTCAGCAAACGTGGTCTTGATCTGGTCTTCCGTCAGCATACGCGCCTTGCTCTTACCGAACGACATGGCACCTTTGCCACCACCGCCCTGCATCTGGCGCATAAAGAAGATCCAGACGCCGATA
This sequence comes from Enterobacter cloacae complex sp. S1, assembly GCF_014930525.1. Taxonomy (NCBI): domain Bacteria; kingdom Pseudomonadati; phylum Pseudomonadota; class Gammaproteobacteria; order Enterobacterales; family Enterobacteriaceae; genus Enterobacter; species Enterobacter cloacae complex sp. S1. Next base: position 100,358 of record NZ_JADBRE010000004.1, on the reverse strand, counting down.
AGAAGCAGCATCGGGAACCAGGAAATGAAGATAGAAGCCAGCAGGCTTGGTTCTTCCGGCGGCTCGCCTACCACTTTGACGTTTTTGGTCAGAAGGTTATCAAGCAGCTTAGGATCGTTCACCGGGATGTAAGTCGTGTAACGGTTACTATCTTTCTTGGTAACGTTGATCTCACGTCCGTTGATACGCGCTTCGCGAACCTGGTCCTGATTGACCTCTTGCAGGAAGGTAGAATAATCCACCTTGCGGCCATTCGACTCGCTGGGCCCAAAGCTCTGGAATACTGACATCAGCACAACGGCAATGACCAGCCAGAGTATTAGGTTTTTCGCCATGTCACTCAAGGGATTAACCTCATATTACAACTGTGTTAAAAACAGCGTCAGGATACTCTATATCCAGTTTCATTCAAACTTTCGCCTGAAATCTACCGGTTATCATTTTCGCCCGGTCGCTACAATATACACTTCACGGGAACGGGCCCGGGAAGAGTCCGGCTTACGAACTTTGACCTTCGCAAACAGGGAGCGAATTTCCTTAAGATACTCCTCGAAACCTTCGCCCTGAAACACCTTCACAACAAAACTACCACCAGGCGCTAGTACATCACGACACATTTCTAACGCTAGTTCCACCAGATACATGGCGCGGGGGATATCCACCGCCGGTGTTCCACACATATTTGGCGCCATATCCGACATGACAACCTGGACCTTACTGTCACCTACACGATCAAGTAGTGCTTTAAGCACTAATTCATCACGAAAGTCGCCCTGAAGGAAGTCGACACCGACGATGGGATCCATTGGTAAAAGATCGCATGCGATGATTCGGCCCGTTCCGCCGATCTGCGTAACCGCATACTGGGACCATCCGCCAGGTGCCGCACCGAGGTCGACCACCGTCATTCCCGGTTTAAAAAGTTTGTCACTTTGCTGTATTTCATCAAGTTTAAACCAGGCGCGGGAACGCAACCCCTTTTTCTGCGCCTGTTGAACATATTTATCGCTAAAGTGTTCCTGAAGCCAGCGGCTGGAGCTGGCAGAACGCTTCTTACCTGTCATTTAACATTTCCGTCCTGGTTCATCGTTGCTTGCCTGTGACGTAAATTTCTACGCAGCTATTTGGCGATATTAGGGAGATGGCGGTAGAATGAACCGTTTTCAATCCCAACGTAAGCAAAAATATACGATGAATCTGAGTACTAAACAAAAACAGCACCTTAAAGGTCTGGCACATCCGCTCAAGCCTGTAGTGATGCTTGGCAACAATGGTTTGACCGAAGGGGTGCTTGCCGAGATTGAACAAGCGCTGGAACACCACGAGCTGATCAAGGTGAAAATCGCCTCTGAAGACAGAGACACTAAAAACCTGATCGTGGAAGCCATCGTGCGCGAAACCGGCGCCTGTAATGTACAGGTCATCGGTAAAACGCTGGTGCTCTATCGCCCATCAAAAGAGCGCAAAATCTCGCTGCCACGTTAAGGATATCCTGAATCGAACACATTTTCTGTGTGAAACGAGGGATTTCTTTCAGCAGGCGAGCAAAATGCCATGCTCCTTGAGTTGATAAAAGGCCGCTATGCGGCCTTTTTCTTTTCTTTACAATGTATCAACATCTTAGTAGAGAAGCGAATTACAGGTATTCAACCTTAATAATTTCGTATTCCACTTCACCACCAGGGGTGCGGATGGTGACCACATCGTCCTGCTCTTTGCCAATCAGGCCACGAGCAATCGGCGAGTTCACCGAAATCAGGTTCTGTTTGAAGTCCGCTTCATCATCACCCACGATGCGATAGGTCTGCTCTTCGTCGTTGTCCAGATTCAGGACGCTGACGGTAGAGCCGAAGATCACACGGCCATTATTTGGCATTTTGGTGATATCGATAACCTGCGCGTTAGACAGTTTCGCCTCGATATCTTTAATGCGCCCCTCACAGAAACCCTGCTGCTCACGCGCCGCGTGGTATTCAGCATTCTCTTTCAGGTCGCCATGCTCACGCGCTTCCGCGATAGCGGCGATGATTTCAGGGCGACGCACGGATTTGAGAAAATCCAGCTCTTCGCGCAGTTTTTCGGCACCACGTAAGGTCATCGGAATAGCTTGCATTTGTTATACCTCTTAAACATTCCTGTTGGGAGCAGTGTTCCCTGCTCCAGCCCACCTGAACAGGCCAGAAGCAAAAAGAAAACCGACCCGGGAGCAACGCCCCAGGTCAGCAGCAATTTTTCAATTTGATACGCATTTTACCGCGAAGTTCACTATGGGTCATCGTTTACTTTACAGTGCCATGCACCGTAGTATGACGGTTTGTTTTCGGGTTGTTAGCGCGAGATTATGCGATTTTCCAGTTTTATCATCGGATTGACTACCAGTATAACGTTCACCGTTCAGGCCGCGAATGTTGATGAGTACATTAATCAACTGCCCGCCGGCGCGAACCTTGCCCTGATGGTGCAGAAGGTTGGCGCGCAGGCTCCCGAGATTGACTATCACAGTCAACAGATGGCGCTGCCTGCCAGTACCCAGAAGGTGATCACTGCCCTCGCCGCCCTGCTCCAGCTCGGGCCTGACTTCCGTTTTACTACCACCCTTGAAACCAGAGGTAACGTTGAGGGTGGCGAACTGAAAGGCGATCTTATCGCCCGTTTTGGTGGCGATCCCACCTTTAAGCGCCAGGATGTCCGCAATATGGTGGCGGTACTGAAAAAATCCGGCGTAACAAAAATTGATGGCAACGTGCTGATCGACACCTCCATTTTCGCCAGCCACGATAAAGCGCCTGGCTGGCCGTGGAACGACATGACGCAGTGCTTTAGCGCCCCGCCAGCCGCCGCCATCGTTGACCGTAACTGCTTCTCCGTATCGCTTTACAGCGCGCCAAAACCAAATGACTTAGCTTTTATCCGCGTGGCCTCATACTACCCGGTCACGATGTTCAGCCAGGTGCGGACGCTGGCGAAAGGCTCCCCGGAGGCGCAGTATTGCGAGCTGGACGTGGTACCGGGCGATCTCAATCGCTATACGCTCACCGGCTGCCTGACCCAGCGGGCCGATCCCCTCCCGCTGGCCTTCGCCATTCAGGATGGCGCGGGCTATGCCGGTGCCATTTTTAAAGATGAACTGAAGCAGGCGGGCATAACCTACACCGGAACGCTGCTGCGCCAGACGCAGGTGAATGAGCCAGGCACGGTGATCGCCAGCAAACAGTCCGCGCCACTGCATGATTTGCTTAAGATTATGCTGAAAAAGTCGGATAACATGATTGCCGACACGGTGTTCCGCATGATTGGGCACGCGCGCTTTGGTGTGCCGGGCACCTGGCGGGCCGGTTCTGATGCCGTACGTCAGATCCTGCGCCAGCAGGCGGGTATCGATCTGGGCAATACGATCGCCGTTGATGGTTCCGGTTTATCGCGTCATAACCTGATCTCGCCGGCCACCATGATGCAGGTGTTGCAGTACATTGCTCAGCATGACGCTGAGCTAAACTTTATTACGATGCTGCCGCTTGCCGGACACGACGGCTCTCTTCAGTACCGCGCGGGCCTTCACGCTGCGGGCGTGGATGGCAAAGTGTCAGCCAAAACGGGTTCCCTGCAAGGCGTTTACAACCTTGCCGGTTTTATCACGACCGCCAGCGGACAACGCATGGCATTTGTGCAGTATCTTTCCGGCTATGCCGTCGAACCGGCTGACCAGCGCAATCGCCGTATTCCACTGGTGCGTTTCGAAAGCAGGCTCTATAAGGACATCTACCAGAATAACTAGCGATGAAGCTACTGATAGTTGAAGACGATCTGTTATTGCAGGAAGGGTTAGCGCTGGCGCTGGGGAATGAAGGCTACGCCCTGGATTGTGCCACCACGGCCGCTGAAGCAGATGCCCTGATCCAGAGCGGTGAATACAGCCTGGTGATCCTGGATTTAGGGCTGCCGGATAAAGACGGCGCGACGCTGCTCTGCCAGTGGCGTCGTCGCGGGGTGGAGAATCCCGTATTGATTCTCACCGCCCGCGATGCCATTGAAGACAGAATTAACGGGCTGGATTCTGGCGCTGACGATTATCTGGTAAAACCCTTCGCCCTTGCCGAGTTACAGGCTCGCGTACGGGCGTTGATCCGCCGCTATCAGGGCCACAGCGACAACCTGCTGACGGACGGAGATATCACCCTCAATCTGCAAACTCAGCAGGTACTGCGCCAGTCTCAGCCTGTGGAAGTGACGCCAAAAGAGTTCGCTCTGCTGACGCGCCTGATCATGCGCAGCGGGCAGACCGTGCACCGTGAAACGCTGCAACAGGACATCTACTCCTGGCAGGACGATCCAGGATCAAACACGCTTGAAGTTCACATTCATAATCTGCGCCGCAAGCTCGGTAAAGATCGCATCAAAACCGTACGCGGCGTGGGTTACCGTCTGGAGAGCCAGAAATGAACAGTATGCGCCGGCGATTAATGGTGTTGCTGGCGGTTATTCTGCTATTTTTTCAACTCATTAGCGTTGTCTGGCTGTGGCATGAGAGCCGCGAGCAGATCGGTTTTCTGGTGAACGAAACGTTGTCCGCTAAAGCACGCAACAACCATGTCGAAAAAGAGATCCGCGAAGCCATTGCCTCCCTGCTGGTCCCTTCTCTGGTGATGGTCGGTTTTACCCTGCTCTTCTCATTCTGGGCAGTCACCTGGATCACCCGACCACTCAACAAACTTCGCGCCAGCCTTGCGAACCGTTCGGCGGATAATCTGACTCCCCTGCCGATGTATTCCGATATGGAAGAGATAGGCGCTGTGACCACATCGCTCAATCAACTCCTCGCCCGGCTGGACCACACTATTCAACAGGAACGCCTGTTTACCGCCGATGCGGCACACGAGTTACGTACGCCGCTTGCGGGGATCAGGCTCCATCTGGAACTGATGGCTCAGTCCGGTTCCCCGCAGGCCACGCCACTGATAAGCCGTATCGATCAGTTGATGCACACGGTGGAACAGCTGCTGATGCTGGCGCGTGCCGGGCAGGCAATGGCCAGCGGCCATTACGATACCGTGAACTGGACAGAGACGATCATTGCTCCGCTCAGCCTGGAGCATGAAGCCAAAGAGCATACGGTAATATGGCCGGCCCACAGCGCGATGACGGTACAGGGGGACGCCGTCCTGTTACGTCTGATGCTAAGGAACCTTCTGGAGAATGCCGCCCGCTACAGCCCGGCAGGCACAACCATTGAAGTGGCATTAACAGCGACGGAGGGCGGTACCCGGGTGAGCGTAATCGATCAGGGGCCGGGTATTGATGAGGCGCACCGCCAGTCGATCACCGAACCTTTCCGACGTCTCGACCAGCGCTACGGCGGCAGCGGCCTTGGGCTGAGCATCGTACAGCGTATCGTACAGCTCCATCATGGCCATTTAACGCTGGAGAACGGCGCTGAGGGCGGCCTCATCGCCAGCTGTTGGTTACCGGCGAAAATAGGATAAAAAAAAGCCCCGTTAAGGGGCTTTATACAGGGGTTAGTGCTTGTAGATGAACTCGACGCCTTCTTCGTCGTCTTCATCCCAGTCATCGTCCCAGTCTTCATCATCTTCTTCCGCTTCCAGCTCTTCGAGCTGCTGGCGGTGGTAGTCATCCCACATGAATTCGACTTTTTCAGGCTGTTTCGCCTCTTCTGCCTGAACAACCGGATTCTCGATGATAAAGGTCATCACATCCCAGCAGAGATCTTTCACGCCAACCTGGCTGGCGGCAGAGATCAGATAGTACTTATCTTCCCAACCCATCGCGTCGGCAATCGCTTTAGCTTTCGCTTCAGCTTCCGCTTTGTCCATCAGGTCGATCTTGTTGAATACCAGCCAGCGCGGTTTTTGCGCCAGTTTTTCACTGTATTTCTCCAGCTCGCCGATAATAATACGGGCGTTTTCAACCGGATCGGAACCGTCGATTGGATCGATGTCGATGAGGTGCAACAGTACGCGACAACGCTCAAGGTGCTTCAGGAAGCGAATACCCAGACCGGCGCCTTCTGCTGCCCCTTCAATCAGACCCGGGATGTCAGCGACCACAAAGCTCTTCTCGTTATCCATACGGACAACGCCCAGGCTCGGCACCAGCGTCGTAAACGGATAATCCGCTACTTTGGGTTTCGCCGCAGAGACCGCACGGATAAACGTCGATTTACCGGCGTTTGGCATACCCAGCATCCCCACATCCGCCAGCAGCATCAGTTCCAGTTGCAGGTCGCGCTTATCACCCGGGGTACCCATGGTTTTCTGACGCGGGGTACGGTTAACGGAAGATTTGAAACGGCTGTTACCCAGACCATGCCAGCCGCCTTTCGCCACCATCAGGCGCTGACCGTGTTTGGTCATATCACCCATGGTTTCGCCCGTGCCCTGATCGATGACACGCGTACCCACCGGCACTTTGATCGTCACGTCTTTACCGCGTTTACCGGTACAGTCGCGGCTCTGGCCGTTCTGGCCACGCTCGGCGCGGAAAGATTTTTCGAAACGGTAGTCGATCAGCGTGTTGAGGTTTTCATCCGCCTCCAGCCACACGTCGCCACCGTCCCCACCGTCACCGCCGTCAGGACCGCCACGAGGAATATATTTTTCACGGCGGAAGCTTACACAACCGTTACCGCCATCACCTGCCACGACCAGAATCGTCGCTTCATCAACAAACTTCATTTTACTCTCCGTAACTCATTCGCCTGAGCGGGGGACTATTACAACCGCTTCATTTTTGCGCCAACGCCCCCAGAGACGATGACCAATGGCGGAATACATCGCGCCCGCAACCACGACAAACGCACCGAGATAACCCAACAGGTTGAGCATCGGCTTGACGAAGACATCGGGCCAGGCCATTGATAACAAATCTGAAAATAACAGCGTAAACAGCGGGGTAAGCGTGATTAAGGCGCTCACCTGTGCTGCCTGCCAGCGCGCCATGGCTTCAGCCAGCGCGCCATAACCGACCAGCGTATTCAGCCCACAAAAAATGAGGCACGCCAGTTGCCAGTCGCTGAGCTGGGTAATTACACCCGGCTTCGCTAACGGCAATAATGCCAGTGTACACAAAGTGTACAGCAAAAAGAGGATCTGCTGTGAGGCAAGACGGCGCAATAACACCTTTTGCGCGACGCCATAACTCACCCAGACCGTTGCTGCACCCACCCCAAAAATGACACCCCAGGTGTAATCCGTCAGGCGGGTAAAAATCTCGATCAGGCTGGTGTTAAAGAACATCACCAGCCCGCAAAGCAGCATGCTTGCCCCGATGATCTGCGTACCGCGCATCTTCTCCTTGAGGATGAATACGCTGGCGACCATCATGCCGACCGGTGAAAGCTGACCAATCACCTGCGACGCTGTAGGGCTAAGATATTGCAGGGAAGAGCTGAACAGAATGAAGTTACCGAACAGACCGCCCGTCGCGATAGCCAGTAACACCAGCCAACGCGGTTTTCGGAAGATGCGCAGCGGTGGCAGCTTACCTTTGACGGCCAGAATGGCGCCCAGGCCTATGCTTGCCATCAGGAAGCGATAAAACACCACCGTCGGTGGCTCCATGACTTCCAGTACCTGCTTCATTGCAATTGGCAGCGCACCCCAGCACATTGCGGTAGTGAGCGCCAAAAGAATACCCATGCCGGCCTGCTGCTTCATGCCCGTTTTCCCTACAGAAAATTTTCCGGGTTTCCAATGTAAAAAGCCCCGCAACACGTTGCGGGGCTTTAATCCGTTACCGGACCGAGAAAACCTTACTCAGCAACGATGCTGATGTATTTACGGTTGTTCGGGCCTTTAACTTCAAATTTCACTTTACCGTCTGCTTTAGCAAACAGAGTGTGGTCACGACCGCAACCTACGTTGGTACCCGCGTGGAACTTGGTGCCACGCTGACGAACGATGATGCTACCCGCCAGAACGGATTCGCCACCGAAACGCTTAACGCCCAGGCGTTTAGCTTCTGAATCGCGACCGTTACGTGTGGAGCCGCCAGCCTTTTTATGTGCCATTTAAATCTCTCCTCAGGTCTTAGGCGCTGATGCCAGTAATTTTCACATCAGTGAACCACTGACGGTGGCCCTGCTGCTTACGATAGTGTTTACGACGACGAAACTTAACGATTTTAACTTTCTCGCCACGACCGTGAGCAACAACTTCAGCTTTGATAACGCCGCCATCAACGAAAGGAACGCCGATTTTGACTTCTTCACCGTTTGCGATCATCAGAACTTCAGCGAACTCAACAGATTCGCCAGTTGCGATGTCCAGCTTTTCCAGGCGAACGGTCTGACCTTCGCTTACTCGGTGTTGTTTACCACCACTTTGGAAAACCGCGTACATATAAACTCCGCTTCCGCGCACATCCTCGTATGATTCAGAGTGCGCTATAAATATTCACAATAGGGCGCGAATATTACGCAAAACGCGAGCCTTTGACAAGTGCTACCATCAATACATGAAGAAAAAAAACACAACACGTACGGTAACGTTTATCTGAGCCGTTTTTTCAGTACAATCAGCAATACTATTTATAAACCGAAACCCTTTGTGTACCCATCTCGTGTGGGATAAACAGGATAAAAAGCCCGGCTTTTGCGATGAATTTAGAAAAAATCAATGAGTTAACCGCGCAAGATATGGCGGGTGTGAATGCAGCAATCCTGGAGCAACTCAACTCTGACGTTCAGCTGATCAATCAGTTGGGCTATTACATCGTCAGCGGCGGCGGTAAACGTATTCGTCCGATGATTGCCATTCTGGCCGCACGCGCGGTTGGCTATCAGGGAAATGCCCACGTCACGATCGCGGCGCTGATCGAATTTATCCACACCGCCACCCTGCTTCACGACGATGTTGTGGATGAATCAGACATGCGTCGTGGAAAAGCCACCGCCAACGCCGCGTTTGGTAATGCGGCAAGCGTTCTGGTAGGCGATTTTATCTATACCCGCGCCTTCCAGATGATGACCAGCCTTGGCTCGCTGAAGGTGCTGGAAGTGATGTCAGAAGCCGTGAACGTTATCGCTGAAGGTGAAGTCCTACAGCTGATGAACGTCAACGACCCGGACATCACCGAAGAAAACTATATGCGGGTGATTTACAGCAAGACCGCACGTCTGTTCGAAGCCGCCGCGCAATGCTCCGGCATTCTGGCAGGCTGTAGCGAAGCTCAGGAAAAGGGCCTTCAGGACTATGGCCGTTACCTCGGCACCGCGTTCCAGCTGATTGATGATTTGCTGGACTACAGCGCGGATGGCGAAACGCTCGGTAAAAACGTCGGCGATGACCTGAACGAAGGCAAGCCAACGCTGCCGCTGCTCCACGCGATGCGCAATGGCACACCAGAGCAGGCGAAAATGATCCGGGAGGCTATCGAGCAGGGAAATGGACGCCATCTTCTGGAACCGGTACTGGAAACAATGGCTATCTGCGGCTCCCTGGAATGGACGCGTCAGCGCGCTGAAGAAGAAGCGGACAAAGCCATCGCCGCCATTCAGGTCATTCCCGACAGCCCATGGCGTGATGCGCTAATCGGCCTCGCGCACATCGCCGTCCAGCGCGACCGTTAATCCCCTCCTCATCTCCCTGCGCTCTCGCAGGGAGATTCCAGTACGCACCAATAAATTACATTTCCGCGTAAGCCCATCGGGTTACAGGCCGCATGTATAAAGCCGTGCCTTATTCTGAATATTGCTTCTCGTAACATGAACTTTTTAGAACGCATGTTCGAAGTGAGTATAGTAATGCTGTCTTTTCACACGAAACGACGTGGACGATAACGAACACAAGGACAGCATTATGGATACAAAATTCATCGACTGGCATTCTGCTGACATTATTGCGGCACTGCGTAAAAAAGGAACATCGCTGGCTGCCGAATCACGTCGTCATGGGCTGAGCTCGTCGACGCTGGCAAACGCACTGACCCGCCCATGGCCGAAGGGGGAACTGATTATCGCGACGGCGCTGGATACGCATCCGTGGGTGATATGGCCGTCACGCTACCACGATCCCATTACCCATGAATTTATCGACAGAACGCGCATGATGCGCCAGAGCAAAACGAAGAAAGGGCATCAGGACTGATGCACCAGGATTGACAGGAACAGCAATCCCCCGGCCTGTTATGGCAGGGGGGTGCCGGAACGATTACTCGCCCTTCACACGCTCGATATTTGCACCCAGCGCGCGCAGTTTGTCCTCAATACGCTCGTAACCACGATCGATGTGGTAGATACGATCGACAACGGTAGTCCCTTCCGCAATACAACCTGCCAGTACGAGGCTCGCAGACGCGCGCAGATCGGTCGCCATCACCTGCGCACCGGACAGTTTTTCAACGCCGTGGCAAATTACCGTGTTGCTTTCAATCTCAGCATGCGCACCCATACGGATCAGTTCCGGTACGTGCATGAAACGGTTTTCGAAGATAGTTTCCGTGATGAAGCCCGTGCCTTCGGCCACCAGGTTCAACAGCGTGAACTGTGCCTGCATATCCGTCGGGAATGCCGGATGTGGCGCAGTACGCACGTTAACGGCTTTAGGACGCTGCCCGTGCATATCGAGGCTGATCCAGTCTTCACCGATTTCAATGTCCGCACCCGCATCGCGCAGTTTCGCCAGCACCGCATCCAGGGTATCCGGCTGGGCGTTACGGCAGACAATCTTACCGCCAGAAATGGCCGCGGCCACCAGGAAAGTACCGGTTTCGATACGGTCTGGCAGTACGCGATACACACCGCCACCCAAACGTTCAACGCCTTCGATGGTGATACGGTCTGTGCCCTGCCCGCTGATCTTCGCCCCCAGCGCGACCAGGAAGTTCGCGGTATCCACGATCTCCGGCTCACGGGCGGCGTTTTCGATGATGGTAGAGCCTTCTGCCAGCGTAGCAGCCGACATGATGGTGACCGTTGCGCCCACGCTCACTTTGTCCATGACAATGTGCGCGCCTTTCAGACGACCATTGACGGATGCTTTAACGTAACCCTCTTCCAGCTTGATCTCCGCGCCGAGTTTTTCCAGGCCGAAGATATGCAGGTCAACGGGACGCGCGCCGATAGCGCATCCGCCCGGCAGTGAAACCTGTCCCTGACCGAAACGCGCCACCAGCGGACCAAGCGCCCAGATGGAAGCACGCATGGTTTTCACCAGCTCATATGGCGCTGAGAAGTTGTTCACGTTGCTGGCATCGATCCAGACGGAACCGTTACGCTCCACTTTGGTGCCCAACTGGCCGAGCAACTTCATGGTCGTGTCGATATCTTTCAGCTTCGGTACGTTCTGGATCTCTACCGGCTCTTCTGCGAGCAGCGCAGCGAAAAGAATGGGCAGCGCGGCGTTTTTAGCGCCAGAAATTGTGACTTCGCCCTGGAGACGCGTGGGTCCCTGTACACGAAATTTATCCATCGTTTGCTCTCTTATAAATTCAACCGTGCTGCGGGCGTTTCGCCCTCAGCTCAAAAACCGTTTAGTTTGCGATCGCGTGCCCACTCCTGTGGGGTGAACGCTTTAATCGACAGGGCGTGGATGCGGTTATCCGCAATGTATTCCATCAGCGGCGCGTACACAGCCTGCTGTTTCTTCACGCGACTCATTCCGTCAAACATCTCACCCACAGCAATAACCTGGAAGTGACTGCCATCGCCAGAGACGTGGGCTTCCTGAAGGGAGAGTGCATTCATCAGCACAGTCTGGATTTCATTATTTTCCATGGGGTCTACATCATCTGATAGTGAAAACAAGCTCAACATCTTAGAGCAAAGTGGCGCGGTCTTAAACAAGCAAAAAGCCCCGACGCGTAAACTGTCGGGGCTTTCAGAAGTAACGTACTGAAAAAATTAGCGAGGTAATACGTCTTCGGGCAAATTGTAAAGCTGTGCAAGGGTAATCACGTTATCGCTTACCCCCGTCAGGGTAACGCTGCTCCCCTGCTTTTTGCCCGTGGCCACCAGGTGCGCCAGCAGGGCGATACCGGCGGTATCTACCCGCGTAACGCCATGGAGATCAATCAGCGTCACGCCCTGCATCGCGTTATGGCGAGCGTCCCACAGCGGGTTAAGCAGATCCTGATCCAGCTCTCCCGTCAGCGTCAACGTCTCGCCGTCACGCGCCCAGCTAAGCTGCTGTGACATTACTTCTTCTCGTCCAGGGTAATTTTCTGACGAGAGATGGACTGAAGCTGAGCCGTCAGGCCATCGATGCCTTTAGTGCGCAGCAGATCGCTCCACTCGTTCTGTTTAGTGGTGATCATGCTGACGCCTTCAGCGATCATGTCGTACGCCTGCCAGTTTCCGGTCTGGCTGTTTTTACGCCACTGGAAGTCCAGACGAACCGGTGGACGACCGTTTGGATCGATAATCGTCACGCGAATAGGAATGATAGTGGCATCGCCCAGCGGCTGTTCAGGGGCAATCTGATAGGTCTGCCCGTGGTACATCGCCAGCGCCTGGCCGTAAGCCTGTTTCAGGTATTCACGGAACGCCGCAAAGTAAGCCTCGCGCTGTGCCGGGGTCGCGTCTTTGTAGTAACGGCCCAGCACCAGTGCGCCCGCATACTTGATCTGCACATACGGCAGCAATTCCTGATCCACCACATCACGCAGATAATCAGGGTTAGAACGGATTTTTGGCTGTTCGTTTTTAAGACGGTCGAAGGTTTTCTTCGCGGCCTCATCCATCAGTTTGTACGGGTTACTCTGATCCGCAGCGTGCGCCGCGGTAAGAGGGGCAATGACCAGCATGGCAACCATTAACAGTCGTTTAAACATGAATGACTTCTCCTGAAATTAATTCGTCGCGCCTGGCGTCGGTTCGACGTTGGTGTGGTCTTCACTCTGCGCAGGGGCATCGTCAGACTTTTTATCATCCCCTTTACTGTTGTAAAGGAACTGACCAATCATATCTTCCAGCACCATCGCTGACTTGGTATCCTGGATTACGCTACCGTCTTTAAGGATAGTCGTTCCCAGCTCAGGATCTTCAAAACCAACGTTAAGGGCCAGATATTGCTCCCCCAGCAGGCCAGAGGTGCGGATAGAAAGCGAGCTGGTGTCCGGAATGTGGTTATAGCGCTCTTCGATATCCATCGCGACGCGCGGCAGATAGGTTTTCTCATCAAGCGTAATGTCAGCGACACGTCCGATAACGACGCCACCAATACGCACCGGTGAGCGCGCTTTCAGGCCGCCGATGTTATCGAAAGTCGCGTAGACACGATACGTCGGCTCGGCGCGAACAGAGGTGATGTCCGCCGCTCGCAGGCAGATGAACAGCGCGGCCAGCAGCGCCAGAAGCAGAAACACGCCAACCCAAATTTCATTTTTTCTCGTTTGCATGAACTCAATTCCCAAACATCAGTGCGGTGAGCACAAAATCCAGACCTAAAACGGCCAGCGACGAATGTACGACAGTACGCGTCGTTGCACGGCTAATGCCCGCCGACGTCGGAATGGCATCGTAACCATTAAACAACGCAATCCAGGTAACCGTCACAGCGAAAACCACGCTCTTGATCAGACAGTTCACCAGATCCATCCGCAGATCGATGGCGTCCTGCATGGCAGACCAGAAGAATCCGGCATCAATGCCTTTCCAGTTAACGCCAACCAGCGCGCCTCCCCAGATACCTACCGCCACAAAGAGGATAGTCAGTAACGGCAAGGAGATAACCCCGGCCCAGAAGCGCGGCGAGATTACCCGGCGCAGCGGATCGACTGCCATCATCTCCATACTGGAGAGCTGCTCGGTGGCGCGCATCAGGCCAATTTCCGCCGTCAACGCTGACCCTGCACGCCCGGCGAACAGCAGCGCGGCAACCACCGGCCCGAGTTCACGCAGCAGCGAGAGCGCCACCAGCATGCCAAGGCTGGTTTCCGCGCTGTAGGTTGTCAGCACCAGATACCCCTGCAACCCCAGCACCATGCCAATAAACAGACCCGACACGATGATGATAAGCATCGACAGCACGCCGACGTTATAAAGCTGCCGCACCAGTAACGGCGCATGCTTGCGGAACTCCGGTTTGCCGACCAGCGCGTTGAACAACATTAATCCGGCACGCCCGAACGTACTGATGGTTTTTAGGCCACGGTGTCCAAGACCCGCCAACGCATTTAACAGCATGAGTGGCTTAACTCCCTATTCCGAGTAAATCGTCATGATAGTCGCCCGCCGGATAGCGGAAAGGCACCGGCCCATCTGCGATACCGTCCAGGAACTGCCGCACGCGCGGATCGCCATTCTCCTGCAACGCCTGCGCGCTGCCGTGGGCGACGATCTTTTTGTCAGCCACAATATAGGCGTAATCAGCGATACTCAGCACTTCCGGCACGTCGTGGGAAACCACCACGCAGGTGACGCCAAGGGCGCTGTTCAGCTCCGAAATTAACTTCACCAGCACGCCCATGGTGATGGGGTCCTGCCCGACGAACGGTTCATCGAACATGATTAAATCGGGTTCCAGGGCAATAGCACGCGCCAGCGCGGCGCGGCGCGCCATCCCACCCGATAGTTCGGACGGCATGAGTTTCGCAGCCCCCCGCAGCCCCACGGCTTCAAGCTTCATCATCACCGTACTGAGCAACAGCTCAGGAGGAAGATGGGTGTGCTCACGCAACGGATAGGCCACGTTGTCAAAAACGTTCATATCCGTGAACAGCGCGCCCGACTGAAAGAGCATGCTCATTCGTTTGCGAACCGTGTAGAGGCGCGAGCGAGACATCGCCGGGACGTTTTCGCCGTCGAAGAGAATTTCGCCGCTGTCAGGGGGAATTTGCCCGCCGATAAGACGCAGCAACGTGGTTTTACCGATCCCTGACGGCCCCATGATGGCGGTGATTTTACCGCGCGGCACGGTCAGCGAAATATCATCAAATATTAACCGGTTGCCGCGAGAAAAACTGACGCCCCGGACATCGACTATATTCGCCATCGTTTGGCTCATTTATGGTTCCTTACTTACCTTGCTTCACGGCTGGCATGAAGCGTAAATCAGCCCTAAACCCCGCATTTTTACAGAATATTCACTATTGGGGTTAGCGAAAGCTGGCATTTGTTTTACTTTTCCGGCGCATAAAGTCAAAATTAGGAATTCGTTACGTCTCAGACTTCATCTGGCGCCAACATTCGTGCGCAGTGGACCAGCGAGTATACCTGAAGAAAGGACTTTTGATGCTTTTAGCAACAGCACTGTTAATAATTGGTTTACTGTTGGTGGTCTACAGTGCTGACCGTTTGGTCTTTGCCGCATCCATTCTCTGTCGACTCATTGGCATGCCGCCCATCATTATCGGCATGACGGTGGTCAGTGTAGGCACATCGCTTCCTGAAATCATCGTTTCTGTCTCAGCCTCGCTGCATGGGCAGGTCGACCTCGCTATCGGCACCGCGATTGGCTCTAACATCGTCAATATCTTACTGATTTTAGGCTTAGCCGCATTACTGCATCCATTTCGCGTGCATTCTGATGTTTTGCGCCGGGAATTGCCGTTAATGTTAGTCGTCAGTCTGCTGGCAGGCTACGTACTTTATGACGGGGTGCTGAGCGTCGGTGACGGTATATTCCTGCTCGCCCTGGCCGTGATCTGGTTGCTTTACAGCGTGAAGATCGCACGTCTGGCGGAAAAACAGGGTAACGATAGCCTCACGCGTGAGCATCTCGCCGAGCTACCCCGGGAAGGGACCTTACCCGTCGCCCTGCTGTGGTTGGGCGTCGCGCTAATCATCATGCCAATGGCCACGCGGATGGTGGTCGATAACGCGACGGTGCTGGCGAACGCGTTTGCGATGAGCGAACTGACAATCGGTCTGACGGTAATCGCCATCGGCACCAGCCTGCCAGAGCTGGCCACCGCCATCGCCGGGGCGCGTAAAGGGGAAGATGATATCGCCATCGGCAATATCATTGGCTCGAATATTTTCAATATCGCAATCGTGACAGGGCTGCCGGCGCTAATCTCGCCGGGGCCGTTTAACCCTATGGTTTTCACGCGCGATTACGGTGTGATGCTGCTGGTCAGCGTGATTTTCGCCCTGCTCTGCTGGCGGCGAAAAGAGCAGATCGGCAAAGGCGCAGGCGCGCTGCTGACGGGTGGATTTATCGTATGGCTGGCGATGCTGTACTGGCTTTCGCCTCTTCTCTCTGGGTAAACGGAAACGCATTATGTCGCAAATAGAATTGCAGCCGGGTTTTGACTTTCAGAAAGCAGGCAAAGACGTTTTGGAGATTGAACGTGAAGGTCTGGCGCAGTTAGATCAGTACATTAATCAGGATTTTAGTCTGGCCTGTGAGAAGATGTTCTACTGTGCCGGCAAAGTCGTGGTGATGGGGATGGGCAAATCCGGCCATATCGGACGCAAAATGGCGGCGACCTTTGCCAGTACCGGCACGTCGTCATTCTTCGTTCATCCCGGTGAAGCCGCGCACGGTGACCTCGGCATGGTTACGCCGCAGGACGTGGTTATTGCGCTGTCCAACTCCGGGGAATCGAATGAAATCCTGGCGTTGATCCCGGTGCTGAAGCGTCTGCACGTACCGCTGATTTGCATGACCAGCCGACCGGAAAGCAGCATGGCGCGTGCGGCGGATATTCACCTGTGCGTGAAAGTGCCTAAAGAAGCCTGTCCGCTGGGGCTGGCGCCGACCTCCAGCACAACCGCCGCGCTGGTGATGGGCGATGCCCTTGCCGTTGCGCTGCTGGAAGCCCGCGGTTTTACGCCTGAAGATTTTGCCCTGTCTCATCCCGGCGGCGCGCTCGGGCGCAAACTGCTGCTGCGGGTTAACGATATTATGCACACCGGAGATGAGATCCCGCACGTGAGCAAAGAGGCCTCTTTGCGCGACGCGTTACTGGAGATCACCCGTAAAAACCTGGGCATGACGGTTATCTGCGACGATCTAATGAAGATTCAGGGCATTTTCACCGACGGCGACCTGCGCCGGGTATTCGATATGGGTGTGGATGTCCGAACGCTGGGCATTGCTGATGTGATGACGCCAGGCGGGATCCGCGTCCGTCCGGGCACGCTGGCGGTAGATGTGCTGAACCTGATGCAGTCCCGTCATATTACCTCAGTGATGGTTGCCGATGGCGACCAACTGCTGGGTGTGGTACATATGCATGATCTGCTGCGCGCTGGCGTAGTGTAATGAAGGATAAGACAATGAGTAATGCGGGTGCATCCCTTGCAACCTGTTATGGCCCGGTGAGCGCCCACATGATGGCAAAGGCGGAAAATATCCGCCTGTTGATCCTCGATGTGGATGGTGTGCTCTCCGACGGTCTGATTTATATGGGCAATAACGGCGAAGAGCTGAAAGCCTTTAACGTTCGCGACGGTTACGGTATCCGCTGTGCGCTCACGTCCGGAATTGAAGTTGCAATCATCACCGGGCGGAAAGCTAAACTGGTAGAAGATCGGTGTGAAACGCTGGGCATTACCCATCTCTATCAGGGGCAGTCTGATAAGATGGTAGCTTTCCGGGATCTGCTGGGAAAACTGGCGATTGCACCAGAGAATGTGGCATACGTCGGGGATGATTTAATCGACTGGCCAGTGATGGCGGAGGTGGGTCTGAGCATCGCCGTGGCTGACGCGCACCCGCTGCTGATCCCGCGTGCTGATTACGTTACCCATATTCAGGGTGGCCGCGGCGCCGTCCGTGAAGTCTGCGATCTGCTTCTGCTGGCGCAGGGCAAGCTTGATGAGGCGAAAGGGCAATCGATATGAGTAAAACCAGACGTTGGGTTATCATTCTGCTTGCGCTTGTCGCCCTGGTACTGATTGGCGTCAACCTCGCTGACCGCGATGATACGCAAGCGGAAGTGGTTAACACGAGCGACCCGACCTATAAAAGCGATCACAGCGACACCGTGGTCTATAGCCCGGAAGGCGCACTGAACTATCGCCTCGTTGCTCAGCATGTAGAATATTTTTCAGATGACGGTACCTCGTGGTTTACCCAACCGGTCATGACCACCTTTGATACGGACAAAGTGCCGACGTGGTCTATCAAGTCTGACCGGGCAAAACTGACAAATGACCGTATGCTTTACCTGTATGGTCACGTTGAAGTCAACGCCCTGACCGCTGACGCGCAACTGCGAAAAATTACGACGGATAACGCCCAGATCAACCTGGTCACCCAGGATGTCACGTCGCAGGATTTAGTCACCCTGTATGGCACAACATTTAATTCCAGCGGTTTAAGAATGCGCGGGAACTTACGCAGCAAAAACGCCGAGCTGATTGAAAAGGTTAGAACCTCCTATGAAATTCAAAACAAACAAACTCAGCCTTAAAGTTGTTATCGCCAGCGCGCTGCTGGCGGCCAGTCTTCCCGCGCTTGCTGTGACTGGCGACACCGAACAGCCGATTCATATTGAATCCGATACCCAGTCTCTGGATATGCAGGGTAACGTCGTCACCTTTACCGGCAACGTCGTCATGACCCAGGGCACCATTAAAATCAACGCCGACAAAGTGGTCGTTACTCGTCCGGGCGGCGAGCAGGGCAAAGAGATTATCGATGGTTATGGCAACCCGGCCACCTTCTACCAGATGCAGGACAACGGCAAGCCGGTGAAAGGCCATGCCTCGCATATGCATTATGAACTGGCGAAGGATCTGGTCATCCTGACCGGTAATGCTTACCTGGAACAGCTGGACAGCAATATCAAAGGCGACAAGATCACCTATCTGGTGAAAGAGCAGAAAATGCAGGCCTCCAGCGAAAAAGGCAAACGCGTCACGACCGTGCTTGTGCCTTCGCAGTTGCAGGACAAGAACAACGGTCAGGCTCCGGCACAGAAAAAGAGTAACTAATTCGTTATGGCAACTTTAACTGCAAAAAACCTCGCGAAAGCGTATAAGGGCCGCCGCGTCGTCGAAGATGTCAGTCTGACCGTCAACTCCGGCGAAATCGTGGGTTTGCTTGGCCCTAACGGGGCGGGTAAAACTACGACCTTCTACATGGTGGTGGGCATCGTCCCGCGTGACGCCGGCAACATCATCATCGATGATGAAGATATCAGCCTGCTGCCGCTGCATGCCCGCGCGCGTCGTGGCATCGGCTATTTGCCGCAGGAAGCGTCTATTTTCCGCCGCTTAAGCGTGTTCGACAACCTGATGGCCGTGCTCCAGATCCGTGACGATCTGACCAGCGAGCAGCGCTCTGACCGTGCGAACGAGCTGATGGAAGAGTTTCATATCGAGCATCTGCGTGACAGCCTCGGCCAGGCGCTGTCCGGTGGTGAACGCCGCCGCGTTGAGATTGCGCGCGCGCTGGCAGCAAACCCAAAATTCATCCTGCTGGATGAACCGTTTGCGGGCGTTGACCCCATCTCCGTTATCGATATCAAACGTATCATTGAGCACCTGCGCGACAGCGGGCTTGGCGTACTGATCACGGACCACAACGTTCGTGAAACGCTGGCCGTGTGTGAGCGCGCCTACATAGTGAGCCAGGGCCATCTGATTGCCCACGGTACGCCGCAGCAAATCCTCGAAGATGAGCATGTTAAGCGCGTGTACCTTGGGGAAGACTTCAGACTCTGATAGGGTAGAGGTTAAGTCACGCCGAACCGGAGAAAAACGCTCTGAACATGAAGCAAGGTTTGCAATTACGGCTCAGCCAGCAACTGGCCATGACGCCGCAGCTACAGCAGGCAATCCGTCTGTTGCAGCTGTCCACGTTAGAACTCCAGCAGGAGCTCCAGCAGGCGCTGGACAGCAATCCGCTGCTGGAGCAAACCGATCTTCATGACGAGGTAGACGCCCAGCAGACGCAGGACACAGAAACGCTCGACTCCGTAGATGCGCTTGAACAGAAAGAGATGCCGGACGAACTGCCGCTGGATGCCAGCTGGGACGAAATCTACACCGCGGGTACCCCTTCCGGGACGCGCGCAGACTACCAGGACGATGAACTCCCGGTCTACCAGGGCGAAACCACCCAGTCGCTACAGGACTACCTGATGTGGCAGGTAGAGCTGACCCCTTTCTCCGATACCGATCGCGCCATTGCCACCTCGATTGTCGATGCCGTTGACGACACGGGCTATTTGACCGTGACGCTGGACGAGATTCTTGAAAGCATCGGCGATGACGAGATTGAACTGGAAGAGATCGAAGCCGTCCTGAAACGCGTTCAGCGTTTCGACCCGATAGGTGTCGCCGCGAAAGATCTGCGCGACTGCCTTCTGATCCAGCTTTCGAAGTTTGCCAAAGAGACACCGTGGATTGACGAAGCCCGGCTCATCATCAGCGATCATCTGGATCTGCTGGCGAATCACGACTTCCGCACCCTGATGCGCGTCACACGCCTGAAAGAAGAGGTGCTGAAGGAAGCGGTGAATCTGATCCAGTCGCTCGATCCGCGTCCGGGGCAGTCGATCCAGACCAGCGAACCGGAATATGTCATCCCCGATGTGCTGGTGAGAAAACACAATGGCCGCTGGGTCGTTGAACTGAACGCCGACAGCATTCCTCGCCTGCAAATCAACCAGCAATACGCCTCCATGTGCACCAGCGCCCGTAATGACGCTGATAATCAATACATTCGCAGCAACCTTCAGGAAGCACGCTGGTTGATCAAGAGCCTGGAGAGCCGTAATGACACGCTGCTGCGCGTCAGCCGCTGTATTGTCGAACAGCAGCAGGCGTTCTTTGAGCAGGGCGAAGAGTTTATGAAACCGATGGTGCTGGCAGACATCGCCCAGGCCGTCGAGATGCATGAATCAACCATTTCTCGCGTGACCACGCAGAAGTATCTGCACAGCCCACGCGGTATTTTTGAGCTTAAGTATTTCTTCTCCAGCCACGTGAACACCGAAGGCGGCGGCGAAGCCTCGTCAACGGCTATTCGCGCACTGGTGAAGAAGTTGATCGCCGCGGAGAACCCCGCGAAGCCACTCAGTGACAGTAAGTTAACCACCATGCTGTCCGATCAGGGTATTATGGTGGCACGTCGTACTGTCGCGAAGTATCGAGAGTCTTTATCCATTCCGCCGTCTAACCAGCGTAAACAACTGGTTTGACACAACCGATAAGGAAGACACTATGCAGCTCAATATCACCGGACATAACGTCGAGATTACTGAGGCTTTACGCGATTTTGTAAACACTAAGTTTGCGAAACTCGAGCAGTATTTCGAGAGGATCAACCAGGTCTATGTTGTGTTGAAAGTGGAGAAAGTGACGCATATCTCGGATGCGACCCTGCACGTCAACGGAGGGGAACTCCATGCCAGTGCGGAAGGGCAAGACATGTACGCGGCTATCGACGGCTTGATTGATAAGCTTGCGAGACAGCTCAATAAACATAAAGATAAACTGAAACAACACTAATTGTCCGGGCAGTTAACGGGTGCAGGACGGCCTGTTGTGAAACACAACAGGCCATTTGTACAGTTAGCGCTTAGGTGAAATTATGATAAACAACGATTCCGCTCTTCAACTGAGCAATGTCCTTAACCAGGATTGTACCCGCAGTGGCGTTCACTGCCAGAGCAAAAAACGTGCGCTGGAAATCATCAGTGAGCTGGCCGCAAAACAGCTGGGTCTGCCGCCGCAGATCGTGTTTGAAGCCATTCTGACCCGTGAAAAAATGGGCAGTACCGGCATCGGCAATGGCATTGCGATCCCGCATGGCAAGCTGGAAGAAGATACGCTGCGTGCCGTGGGGGTGTTTGTGCAACTGGAAACGCCTATCGCTTTTGACGCCATCGATAACCAGCCTGTGGATCTGCTCTTCGCGCTGCTGGTTCCTGCCGATCAGACCAAAACCCACCTGCACACGCTGTCGCTGGTTGCCAAACGTCTGGCGGATAAAACCATTTGTCGTCGACTGCGCTCAGCCCAAAGTGATGAAGAGCTTTATCAAATTATCACTGAAGCAGAAGGCAATCAGGATGAGGCATAATCGGGAAAGGGCCTTCAGTACGGCTGCCCTGAGGAGAAACGGAACATGGTGCTGATGATCGTCAGCGGTCGTTCGGGGTCCGGGAAGTCCGTGGCCCTGCGCGCGCTGGAAGACATGGGATTTTACTGTGTAGATAACCTGCCGGTAGTGTTGTTACCCGATCTGGCGCGGACGCTGGCGGACAGGCAAATCTCTGCCGCCGTCAGTATCGACGTGCGTAACATGCCGGAATCGCCGGAAATCTTCGAGCAGGCAATGAACAGCCTGCCGGAATGCTTCTCGCCTCAGCTCTTGTTCCTGGACGCTGACCGCAACACGCTGATCCGTCGCTACAGCGATACACGTCGTTTGCATCCGCTCTCCAGTAAAAATCTTTCGCTGGAAAGCGCCATCGATAAAGAGAGCGATCTGCTTGAGCCGCTGCGTTCCCGCGCCGACCTGATTGTCGACACCTCCGAAATGTCCGTCCACGAGCTGGCGGAAATGCTGCGTACGCGCTTACTCGGCAAGCGCGAGCGCGAACTGACGATGGTGTTTGAATCCTTCGGCTTTAAGCACGGCATACCTATCGATGCGGATTACGTTTTTGATGTGCGTTTCCTGCCGAACCCACACTGGGATCCGAAACTGCGTCCGATGACCGGTCTGGATAAGCCGGTGGCAGCATTCCTCGATCGACACACAGAAGTACACAATTTTATCTACCAGACGCGAAGCTACCTTGAGCTATGGTTACCTATGCTGGAAACAAACAATCGCAGCTACCTGACGGTGGCGATTGGCTGTACCGGCGGTAAACATCGTTCGGTCTACATTGCCGAACAGCTGGCCGATTACTTCCGCTCACGCGGGAAGAACGTTCAGTCCCGTCATCGCACGCTGGAAAAACGCAAAACATGACCGTAAAACAGACCGTCGAAATCACCAACAAGCTGGGCATGCATGCGCGCCCGGCGATGAAGCTGTTTGAACTGATGCAGGGTTTTGATGCTGAGGTGCTGCTGCGCAACGACGAGGGAACCGAGGCAGAAGCCAACAGCGTGATTGCGCTGCTGATGCTGGATTCTGCCAAAGGCCGCCAGATTGAAGTTGAAGCCACCGGCCCGCAAGAAGAGGAAGCGCTGGCGGCAGTGATTGCCCTGTTCAACGCCGGGTTTGACGAAGACTAACGTTCGCCATGTCGGCGGGTAGCGCTGCGCTTACCCGCCCTACATAAGATTATTTCGCTCCATAAACCCTTCCCCACCCAGCTGACGCATCTGGCGCATAATCCACGCCTGGCGGCTTCGCACATAGCCTGACGGGGCGCTGGCCTTAAAACGCAGCGGGTTTGGCAGCACGGCGGCAAGCAGTGCCGCTTCGGACATAGTCAGCCTGCTGGCGGGCTTGCCAAAATAGCGCTGCGATGCCGCTTCGACACCAAACACGCCGTCACCAAATTCCGCAATATTCAGGTAGACGGTTAAAATGCGTTTTTTGCTCCACACCGTCTCGACGCCCAGCGTCAGCCCGGCCTCCAGCCCTTTTCTCACCCAGCTGCGGCCGTCCCATAAGAACAGGTTTTTTACCGTCTGCTGAGAAAGCGTCGATGCGCCGCGGACGCGGTTTTCATGACGTTCATTATGATCCAGCGCCTTCTCAATAGCCGCCACGTCAAAACCCCAGTGCTCCGGGAATTTCTGATCTTCTGCCGCAATGACCGCCTGCCCCATCCACGGCGAGATTGCATCCATGCTGACCCAGTCAGAATGGGCAACATAGCCAAAATCCCCAGAGAGCCAGGCGCTAATCTGCCGCTCTGCCATCACGGCCGAGAACGGGACGGGCAGGATGCTGAACAGCGCAATACCGCCGCCCCAGAACACAGCCAGGACCAGCACAATACGCAGCAGGATCCGTTTTAACCACCCGCCGGGGGAGAATTTACGACTCATTCGGCCAGGACCAGCACTCTGTCCACCAGCTTTTCAATGCCTGCGGCAGCCTCGGCGATGTTCTGCGCCAGCATATACGCTGGCGTGGTGATGATCTTGTTGTCCTCGTCCACCACAATGTCGTCTACCGGACATGGCACGTGTTCGCCGCCCATATCCTCGACAATCTCAGCGGTATCAATGTCGGTTCCGATCGTGAGCCGCAGCGGGAAATCAAAAATCTTCGGCAGCATGGCCGGCGCAATGCAGATAAAGCCCTGCGGCTTACCTGCCGCATGCATCGCCAGCGATAGCGCTTTCAAATCGGGATCGACATGACACGCCGTGCCTTCCGTTGCAAACGTGCTCAGGTTTTTCGCCGCGCCAAAACCGCCCGGCACGATGAGCGCATCAAGTTCAGCGGCATCGGCCTGTGCCAGCGGGTGAATATCGCCGCGCACAATACGCGCCGCTTCAATCAGCACGTTACGGCTTTCCGCCATTGGCTCGCCGTTAAGATGATTAATCACATCTGCCTGGGTTTTATCCGGGGCGAAGCAGATAACGTCTGCTCCCTGGCGCGATAATGCCAGCAGCGTTAATACGGTTTCATGTATCTCTGAACCATCGTAAACACCACATCCGCTCAGCACGACACCAATCTTTTTCATTCTGACGATCCTTCTATGCAACTCGCTGAAGCACATTAAAAATTCTGATTAAAACGCTATGCTTCACACATTTCACTGATTCATGTAACAAACTGTTTAAGATTTGCTATCTTATCTGCGTGCGGCCTCAATTTTCAGGCGGCGTCCATGCGAAAACAACCCATAAAAATCAGGCGCAGCCACGATTTCCCTGGTGTTGGCGCAGTATTCGCGCACCCCGGTATAGCCGGGGTCATTTTTTTCTGGCATCCACCCAGGCTTTCAGCACTGCCACATCGTTTTGCCACTCTTGTTTCATCTCTTCGACCCAATCACCTACGTTATCTTCCCAGGCAGGTAAATCAGGAGACTGAATCTGTTGGCCCAGCTGCTGGAGATGGCGTAACCCGACAGATCCTGCCGCGCCTTTGATTTTATGTCCCTCTTCGACGATGCCCTTCTGGTCACGCGCCGTCAGGTTGGATTCGAGCACGTTTAGATAGCCCGGCATCATTTTTTCGAACACGGCGAGGCCATCGGTGATCAGTTTTGGTCCCACCAGATCGATATACTGCTCCAGCATGGCGGTATCCAGTATCGTTTGGGCTTTAGCGCTATCAACAGACGTCATGGTGCTCTCCTCTTCATCACAGGTATCCCAGAACTTCTTGATCATCGCCGTCAGGGCGGGTACCGCCAGCGGCTTGCTGAGCACATCGTCCATACCGGCCTCGAGATACTCTTTTTTATCTTTCAACACGTTTGCGGTCAACGCCACCAGCGGCGGCAGCTCGTCAGGAGCATATTTGCGCGTCAGCTCGCGGGAGATATCCAGCCCGGTCATGTCCGGTAGCTGAATATCGAGCAGCACCAGGTCATACTCGCCCGGCGTGAACATCTCCAGCGCGGCTTTCCCGGTCATCGCCACATCCACGCTGTTACCGAGTTTTTCCAGTACCGACCGGGCGACAATGACGTTCAGCTCAATATCTTCCACCAGCAGGACGTGCAGGGCTGGCAGCGGCATATCGTCGTTCTCAAACGTATCTTCCACCTCTTCCGCCACGGCAGGCGCGTGGACGGTAAGCGTAAAGGTGGAGCCTTTACCCGGCTGGCTGGCAACGGTGATATCCCCGCCCATACTTTTCGCCAGACGTTTCGACACCGCCAGTCCAATGCCCGTACCGGTCGCCGGTTTACCGCCGTGGCTGTCTTTAACCTGATAATACATGGCGAAGATCTTATCCTGCTCCTCCTGGGGAATGCCGATACCCGAGTCCTCAACTTCAAAGTGCAGCATGTCGCCTTCGTCATAGCGAATGCGCACCGCAACCTGCCCCTTCTGGGTAAACTTCACGGCGTTGCTGATGAGGTTCCACAGGATCTGCCGCAGACGTGTGCCGTCCGTCACCACTTTATGCGGCAACGGCAGCGTTGGCTCCATCACAAAGCTCAACCCTTTTTGCTGAGCCTGTAAACCTGACAGGTTTTCCAGGTCCGCGAGGAAGCCGGTAAAATCAACCGGCTGGTTGTCGAGCTGAACTTTACGGCGTTCCATCTTATCCATGTCGATAATATCATTGAAGATATTGCCCAGCGTGACCGCCGAGACGTGGATCGTTTTCAGGTATTTTTCCTGCTCGCTGGTCAGCTCGGTATCCAGCAGAATGCGGCTCAGCCCCACAATGCCATTCAGCGGGGTGCGCAGTTCATGGCTGATGGTGGAGATGAAGGTGGTTTTATCCCGGCTGGCGCGCTCCAGCGCATCCTGATAGCGCTTACGCTCGGTGATATCACGGCCAAAGCCCATCAGACCATGACGTTTCCCCACCCGGTCGTAATAAGGCACTTTGCGGATCTCAAAGCAGGCTTTGCGCCCGTCAGGATAGTCCAGCCACTGCTCATAGGTCAGCGAAACGTTATGGCGGAAGACCTTTTCATCCGTCTCCATCACTTTTGCTGCCGCCTCTTCGGAATAGACATCCTGAGGTTTCAGGTGGATCAGCTGCTTTTCGCTTTTTCCGGTCAACAGTTCCATGGCCCGGTTACAGCCGGAGAACTCTTTATCTTCATTACGGTAGAACACCAGATCCGGCGACGCATCGAGGAACGAGCGCAGGAAAGAGGATTGCTGTTCAAGCTGGATCTGCGTCACTTCACGCTCTTTCATCTCAACTTTTAGCTGCTCAAGCGTGGTCTGACGCTCGGCTTCCGCCTTCTCACGGTCTGAAATTTCCTGATTCAGCTGGGCAATGTTGTCCTTGAGCTGGACGTTGAGTTTGAGATCGCGCTCGCGCATCTCTTCCAGCTTATCCACCAGTTTCGATAAACGCTGTCGGGACTCTTCCAGCTGCTCAACCACCACGGAGAGAAAATAGACCGCCCATGGGGTAATCAGCAGGCCAAAGAAAATAGAGCGGATCACGTCGATGCTCTCGACCTGACCATGCAGAACCATGGTCACGGCCATTTGCACGACGATGGCCAGAACGACCAGCGCCAGCGCCAGCAGCATGGAAAAACGCACCAGCCCGAGCTTCATCATCAGGTCGACGTAGTACTGGGCCAGCATTCGAATTTGCTTCATAGAGGATCCCTTCACGACTTTATCGCTCAATAATACTCAAATTCACGGCGAGGCGTTGAAGGTTGTGAGAAAAAGTGCGGGGTGAAACAGGAGATTAGCCTCGCCCCCGGGCAACCGGGAGCGAGGAAGAAGGTTTATCAGGAGCGTTTTAGCAGCATCCAGAGGCTGATCAGGAAGAAACTGGCGCTCGGCAACAGTGCGCCGATAATTGGCGGAATGCCATACACCAGCGTCAGCGGACCGAAAATCTGATCGAGGACGTAGAACACAAAACCAAAGCTGATACCGGTTACAACGCGAACCCCCATCGGCACGCTACGCAGCGGTCCAAAGATGAACGATAGCGCCATCAGCATCATCACGGCCACGGACAGCGGCTGGAAGATTTTGCTCCACATGTTGAGCTGGTAACGCCCCGCATCCTGTCCGCTCGATTTCAGATACTTCACGTAATTATGCAGACCGCTGATGGAGAGCGCATCGGGATCGAGCGCTACCACCCCAAGCTTGTCCGGCGTCAGGTTGGTTTTCCAGGTACCGCTAACGGTCTGCGAACCGGTGATCTGTTTCGGGTTCGTCAGGTCAGATTCATCAACCTGGGATAACCGCCAAAGCTTGTTGTTCGCATCAAATTTAGCGGAGGCGGCATAACGCACCGACTGTAAACGACGATCGTTATTGAAGGCATAGATACTCACGCCGCCCAGTTCATCGTCCCCTTTCACGCGTTCGATATAGACAAAGTTCTGACCATCTTTCGCCCATAATCCCTGCTGCGTGGAGAGCAGTGAACCACCGTACATAGCCTGAGCACGGTAGTTACGCGCCATCTGTTCGCCCTGCGGCGCGACCCATTCGCCAATCGCCATGGTCAACAGCACCAGCGGGATCGCGGTTTTCATCACCGACAGCGCAACCTGCATACGGGTAAAACCCGATGCCTGCATCACCACCAGCTCGCTACGCTGAGCCAGCATCCCCAGGCCCAGCAGCGCCCCCAGCAGGGCCGCCATCGGGAAGAAGATCTGCACATCTTTTGGTACGCTGAGCAGGGTATACATCCCGGCGCCCAACGCGTCGTAACTCCCCTGCCCGGCTTTTTTCAGCTGGTCGACAAATTTGATAATGCCCGAGAGCGACACCAGCATGAACAGGGTCATCATGATGGTGGTGAAAATCGTTTTACCGATATAGCGGTCAAGTACGCCAAACGCCTGCATTAGATGGCTCCTTTACGCGTAAACCGGGCACGAAGACGACGCACAGGCACCGTGTCCCACAAGTTGAGTCCGACTGCCAGCAGCAGATACAAACCATTCACGACCCAGGTCCAGATCATCGGGTCAATTTTTCCTTTCCCGCCGTTAGACTTGATTGAGGTTTGCAGCAGGAAGAACACCAGATACAGCAGCATCGCTGGCAGCATCGACAGCACGCGGCCCTGGCGCGGGTTTACCACGCTCAGCGGAACCACCATCAGCGCCATCATAAATACGGTGAAGACCAGCGTGATACGCCAGTGCAGTTCAGCACGCGCACGATCGGTATCGGTATTCATTAAGGTGCGCATATCCATCTGCTCAGTATCCGTGGGATCGAGCGCGACGGCCTGATGGCCAATGATGGCCTGGTAGTTCTGAAAATCGGTAATACGGAAGTCGCGCAGCATAGCCGTGCCTTCGAAACGCGTTCCTTTGTTCAGCGTGACAACCTGAGAGCCGTCTTTACGCTGAGACAGCTGACCGGAGTCCGCCACCACCACAGAAGGCCGGGCGTTACCTTTCGGGCGCAGTTGAGCAAGAAACACGTCATTGAAGCGGTTGCCATCAACGCTTTCGATAAACAGCACGGAGTTACCGTCGGTAGCCTGCTGGAACTGCCCCTGCGCCAGCGCCGCCAGCCCCGGGTTAGCTTTTGCTTCCGCCAGCACCTCATCCTGATGACGAGAGGAGGTCGGCCCCGCCCACATGACGTTAACCGCGGCAACAATGCCCGTAAACAGCGCCAGCACCATGGCTGCTTTTACCAGTACGGCTTTACTGAGGCCGCAGGCATGCATCACGGTGATTTCACTTTCGGTATAGAGCTTACCCAGGGTCATCAGCAGACCAAGGAACAGGCTTAACGGCAGGATAAGCTGCGCCATTTCCGGCACGCCAAGCCCGAGCAGGGAAAGCACCAGATTCGTTGGGATTTCGCCATCAACCGCCGCGCCGAGGATCCTGACCAGCTTCTGACAGAAAAAGATCAGAAGGAGGATAAAGAGGATCGCCAGTTGGCTCTTCAGCGTCTCCCGAACCAGATATCTTATGATTATCACTTTAAATACGCCCGTTAAAACTCGTCTTATGCAGGAATTTAGCTTGTTTCATGGCTTAAACGTCATTTATTCTCTTGAGTCGTCGAAATCATCGCTAAGATTAAAAAACCCGGCGGATTCGCGCTTCATGACATTTATTGACGTGTCGAAACCGTAGTAACGTAAGATTAACACGAAGTCACCACAACGGCGGACATGAGTTACGAAAGGTTTCAATTCTATCCGTAGCCGCCGCCGTTGTCTTTAAGATTCAGGAGCGTAGTGCATGGAGTTCAGTGTAAAAAGCGGTAGCCCGGAGAAACAGCGGAGTGCCTGCATCGTTGTGGGCGTCTTTGAACCACGCCGACTCTCCCCGATCGCCGAGCAACTCGATAAAATCAGCGACGGTTATATCAGCGCCCTGCTGCGCCGTGGCGAACTGGAAGGCAAACCAGGGCAGACCTTGTTGCTGCACCATGTTCCGAACGTCCTGTCCGAGCGTATTCTGCTGATTGGCTGTGGTAAAGAACGTGAGCTTGATGAGCGCCAGTACAAGCAGGTTATTCAGAAAACCATTAATACACTGAATGATACTGGTTCGATGGAAGCCGTCTGCTTCCTGACGGAGCTGCACGTTAAGGGCCGCAACACGTACTGGAAAGTGCGCCAGGCCGTCGAAACCGCAAAAGAGAGCCTCTACAGCTTTGATCAGCTGAAGACCACCAAAAGCGAGCCGCGTCGCCCGCTGCGTAAAATGGTCTTTAACGTGCCGACCCGTCGCGAGCTGACCAGCGGCGAGCGCGCCATTCAGCACGGTCTGGCCATTGCCGCCGGTATTAAAGCGGCAAAAGATCTTGGCAATATGCCGCCAAACATCTGTAACGCCGCGTACCTGGCATCTCAGGCGCGCCAGCTGGCTGACGCTTACAGCAAGAACGTCATCACCCGCGTTATCGGCGAACAGCAGATGAAAGAGCTGGGGATGCACTCTTATCTGGCGGTCGGTAACGGTTCCCAGAACGAATCCCTGATGTCGGTCATTGAGTACAAGGGTAATCCGTCTGAAGATGCGCGTCCCATCGTGCTCGTCGGTAAAGGGCTGACCTTCGACTCCGGCGGTATCTCCATCAAGCCTTCAGAAGGCATGGATGAGATGAAATACGACATGTGCGGCGCGGCGGCGGTTTACGGCGTCATGCGCATGGTCGCGGAACTTCAGTTGCCCATCAACGTGATCGGCGTGCTGGCGGGCTGCGAAAACATGCCTGGCGGCCGCGCTTATCGTCCGGGTGATGTGCTGACCACCATGTCCGGCCAGACCGTTGAGGTGCTGAACACCGACGCCGAAGGCCGTCTGGTGCTGTGCGACGTGCTGACCTACGTTGAGCGCTTCGAACCTGAAGCGGTGATCGACGTGGCAACGCTGACCGGCGCCTGCGTGATTGCGCTGGGCCACCACATCACCGGCCTGATGTCGAACCACAACCCGCTGGCGCATGAGCTGATCGGCGCGTCCGAGCAGGCCGGCGACCGCGCGTGGCGTCTGCCGCTGGGGGACGAGTTCCAGGAACAGCTGGAGTCTAACTTCGCAGACATGGCGAACATCGGCGGTCGTCCTGGCGGAGCAATTACCGCGGGCTGCTTCCTGGCGCGCTTTACCCGCAAGTACAACTGGGCGCACCTGGACATCGCGGGGACCGCATGGCGCTCCGGTAAAGCCAAAGGCGCGACCGGACGTCCGGTGGCGCTGCTGTCGCAGTTCCTGCTCAATCGTGCGGGTTTTAACGGCGACGAGTGATGTAAAACGCCGGGTGGCGGCTACGCCTTACCCGGCCTACACGCCACTCAACCGTAGGCCGGGTAAGCGAAGCGCCACCCGGCTTTGCATTTAAATCCACGACAAGAAGCCCCATATATGAAGAATGCAACGTTCTACCTTCTGGACAATGACACCCATCAGGATGGCCTCAGCGCCGTTGAACAGCTGGTGTGTGAAATTGCCGCAGAACGTTGGCGCGCAGGTAAACGCGTCCTGATTGCCTGTGAAGATGAGCAGCAGGCGATTCGCCTGGATGAAGCGCTATGGGCGCGCCCGCCGGAGAGTTTTGTTCCGCATAACCTGTCGGGCGAAGGTCCACGCGGCGGGGCACCGGTGGAGATTGCCTGGCCGCAAAAACGCAACAGCAGCGCGCGCGACATTCTCATTAGCCTGCGGACAGACTTTGCAGATTTTGCCACCGCTTTCACAGAAGTGGTAGACTTTGTCCCTTACGAAGAATCCTTGAAACAACTGGCGCGCGAACGCTACAAAGCGTACCGCCTGGCCGGTTTTAACCTGAATACGGCAACCTGGAAATAATGGAAAAGACATATAACCCACGCGATATCGAACAGCCGCTTTACGAGCACTGGGAACAGCAGGGCTATTTCAAGCCTAACGGCGACGAAAGCAAAGAGTCCTTCTGCATCATGATCCCGCCGCCGAACGTCACCGGCAGTTTGCATATGGGGCATGCTTTCCAGCAGACCATCATGGATACCATGATCCGCTACCAGCGCATGCAGGGCAAAAATACCCTGTGGCAGGCGGGGACTGACCACGCGGGTATCGCGACCCAGATGGTGGTTGAGCGTAAAATTGCCGCTGAAGAGGGTAAAACCCGCCACGACTACGGTCGCGACGCGTTCATCGACAAAATCTGGCAGTGGAAGGCAGAATCCGGCGGCACCATTACCCGTCAGATGCGCCGTCTCGGCAACTCCGTAGATTGGGAGCGCGAGCGCTTCACCATGGACGAAGGCCTGTCCAACGCCGTGAAAGAAGTCTTTGTGCGCCTGTACAAAGAAGACCTGATTTATCGTGGCAAGCGCCTGGTCAACTGGGACCCGAAACTGCGCACCGCCATCTCTGACCTGGAAGTGGAAAACCGCGAGTCTAAAGGCTCCATGTGGCACATCCGCTATCCGCTGGCCGACGGCGCAAAAACCGCCGACGGTAAAGATTACCTGGTGGTGGCGACCACCCGTCCGGAAACCCTGCTGGGCGATACCGGCGTGGCCGTTAACCCGGAAGATCCGCGTTATAAAGATCTGATCGGCAAATTCGTGGTGCTGCCGCTGGTGAACCGCCGTATTCCGATTGTGGGCGACGAACACGCCGACATGGAAAAAGGCACCGGCTGCGTGAAAATCACCCCGGCGCATGACTTCAACGACTATGAAGTCGGTCGTCGTCATCAACTTCCGATGATCAACATTCTGACCTTCGACGGCGATATCCGCGAAAGCGCAGAAGTGTATGACACCAAAGGCAACGAATCCGACGTTTATTCCAGCGACATCCCGGCTGAGTTCCAGAAGCTGGAGCGCTTTGCCGCGCGTAAAGCCATCGTAGCCGCCGTTGACGCACTCGGCCTGCTGGAAGAGATTAAACCTCACGATCTGACCGTGCCGTACGGCGACCGTGGCGGCGTGGTTATCGAGCCAATGCTGACCGACCAGTGGTACGTGCGTGCCGACGTGCTGGCGAAACCGGCTGTGGAAGCGGTTGAGAACGGCAGCATTCAGTTCGTGCCGAAGCAGTACGAAAACATGTACTTCTCCTGGATGCGCGATATTCAGGACTGGTGTATTTCCCGTCAGCTGTGGTGGGGTCACCGTATCCCGGCGTGGTACGACAACGAAGGCAATGTCTACGTTGGCCGCACCGAAGAGGAAGTGCGTCAGGAAAACAACCTGGGCGCTGACGTTGCCCTGCGCCAGGACGAAGACGTGCTGGATACCTGGTTCTCCTCCGCACTGTGGACCTTCTCCACCCTCGGCTGGCCGGAAAACACCGACGCGCTGCGTCAGTTCCACCCAACCAGCGTGATGGTCTCCGGCTTCGACATCATCTTCTTCTGGATTGCCCGCATGATCATGATGACCATGCACTTCATCAAAGACGAAGACGGCAAGCCGCAGGTTCCGTTCCATACCGTCTACATGACCGGCCTGATCCGCGACGACGAAGGCCAGAAGATGTCCAAATCCAAGGGTAACGTTATCGACCCGCTGGATATGGTGGACGGTATCTCTCTGGAAGAGCTGCTGGAAAAACGTACCGGCAACATGATGCAGCCGCAGCTGGCAGAGAAAATCCGCAAGCGTACCGAGAAGCAGTTCCCGAACGGGATCGAATCTCACGGTACCGACGCCCTGCGCTTCACCCTGGCGGCGCTGGCCTCCACCGGTCGTGACATCAACTGGGATATGAAGCGTCTGGAAGGTTACCGTAACTTCTGTAACAAGCTGTGGAACGCCAGCCGCTTCGTGCTGATGAACACCGAAGATCAGGATTGCGGCTTTAACGGCGGCGAAATGACCCTGTCTCTGGCAGACCGCTGGATCCTGGCGGAATTTAACCAGACGGTGAAAGCATTCCGCGACGCGCTGGACAGCTACCGCTTCGACATCGCGGCAGGCATCCTGTACGAATTCACCTGGAACCAGTTCTGCGACTGGTACCTGGAGCTGGCGAAGCCGGTCATGAACGGCGGTTCTGAAGCGGAACTGCGCGGCACGCGTAATACGCTGATTACCGTTCTGGAAGGTCTGCTGCGCCTTGCGCACCCGATCATTCCGTTCATCACCGAAACCATCTGGCAGCGCGTGAAGGTGATTGCCGGTATTAATGCCGATACCATCATGCTCCAGCCGTTCCCGGCATTCGACGCCGCGAAAGTGGATGAAGCCGCGTCTGCGGATACCGAGTGGCTGAAGCAGGCGATCGTTGCGGTACGTAACATCCGCGCGGAAATGAACATCGCTCCGGGTAAACCACTGGAGCTGCTGCTGCGCGGTTGCAGCGAAGCTGCCGTTCGTCGCGTCACCGAGAACAACACCTTCCTGAAAACCATGGCGCGTCTGGAAAGCATCACCGTGCTGCCTGCCGATGACAAAGGTCCGGTTTCCGTGACCAAAATCATCGACGGCGCGGAGCTGCTGATCCCGATGGCGGGCCTGATCGACAAAGATGCGGAGCTGGCGCGTCTGGCGAAAGAAGTGGCGAAAGTCGACGTGGAAATTGGCAAAATCGAAAGCAAACTGGCGAACGAGGGCTTTGTGGCCCGCGCGCCGGAAGCGGTCATCGCCAAAGAGCGTGAGCGTCTGGTTGCCTTCGCCGATGCGAAGATCAAACTGATCGAGCAGCAGGCGGTTATCGCGGCGCTGTAATGCTTTTACCCCTTACGCTTCAGGGCGTAAGGGGTATCCTTCCTGAAAACTCCTCGCTTGCACTCCCCTTTCTGCGGTGCTATTAACAGCAGTTGTGTGTCAATTTTTGTCATGAGTAATGCTATGAGCGTGATTACCCCCGTCGCGACGACAATGCGTCGGATCACTGAGCAGGACAACCCGGCTATCGCCACCGTTATCCGCACGGTTTCTGCCGAATATGGCCTGACCGCCGACAAAGGCTACACCGTGGCCGACCCAAATCTGGACGAACTTTTTCAGCTGTACAGCCAGCCGGGCCATGCCTACTGGGTCATCGAGCAGGACGGCCAGGTCGTGGGCGGCGGCGGCATTGCCCCGCTGCTTTGCAGCGAGCCGGATATCTGTGAACTCCAGAAAATGTATTTCCTGCCAACGATACGCGGACAAGGCCTGGCGAAAAAGCTGGCGCTGGTTGCCCTGGAACATGCACGCTCACAGGGCTTTAAACGTTGCTACCTTGAAACCACCGCTTTCCTTAAAGAGGCCATTGGCCTGTATGAACATCTCGGCTTTGAGCATATCGATGCGCCACTGGGCTGCACGGGCCACGTGGACTGCGAAGTCAGGATGCTGAAAAGTCTGTAAGTTTTGTTCCTGCCGTCTTCTGTTAAGCGTCTGTAAACTGAATGCTCTACACTCACAGTTCACACCAAAACAGGGGAAATGCGATGTCGAAGATAAAAAGCTACGCCGCACCGCAGGCGGGTGCAGAACTTGAGCTGTACGAGTACGATGCGGGCGAACTAAAAGCGGAAGACGTCGAAGTACAGGTTGATTACTGCGGGATCTGCCACTCAGATCTCTCGATGATCGACAATGAATGGGGCTTCTCCAGCTATCCGCTGGTGGCCGGGCACGAAGTCATTGGCCGCGTCGTGGCGCTCGGCAGCGCCGCGCAGGACAAAGGGCTGAAAGTGGGCCAGCGCGTGGGTATCGGCTGGACGGCACGCAGCTGCGGCCACTGCGACGCCTGTATCAGCGGCAACCAGATAAACTGCCTTGAGGGCGCAACGCCGACCATCCTGAACAAGGGCGGTTTCGCCGATAAGCTGCGCGCCGACTGGCAATGGGTTATCCCGCTGCCGGACAGCATTGATATCGAATCCGCCGGTCCGCTGCTGTGTGGCGGTATCACCGTCTTTAAACCGCTGCTGATGCATCACGTCACCGCCACCAGCCGCGTGGGCGTGATCGGGATTGGCGGTCTGGGCCATATCGCCATCAAGCTGCTGCACGCGATGGGCTGTGAAGTCACGGCGTTTAGCTCTAACCCGGCGAAAGAGCAGGAAGTGCTGGCGATGGGTGCGGATAAAGTGGTGAACAGTCGCGATCCCCAGGCGCTCACCGCTCTGGCAGGCCAGTTTGACCTGATCATCAACACCGTGAACGTCGATCTTGACTGGCAGCCGTACTTTGAAGCCCTGGCCTACGGCGGTAACTTCCACACCGTGGGTGCGGTGATGAAGCCGCTGCCGGTTCCGGCGTTTACCCTGATCGGCGGGGATCGCAGCGTGTCAGGCTCCGCGACCGGTACACCGTACGAGCTGCGCAAGCTGATGAAGTTTGCCGGACGCACAAAAGTGGCACCGACCACCGAACTGTATCCGATGTCAAAAATCAACGAAGCGATCCAGCACGTGCGCGACGGCAAAGCCCGCTACCGCGTGGTGTTGAAAGCGGATTTCTGATGTGAGATTGCCGGGGAATGTGCGGCCTGATGCCCTCACCCCAACCCTCTCCCACAGGGAGAGGGCGCAAACACTAAAAACGGTAACGGTTGTTACCGTTTTGCATCTACCATGGTCTTAAACACTTCCGCCACCGCGACCGCCCCCGGATCCATCACCCCGTCCAGATTCTCTTTATTCACGTACGACGAGCGTCCCGCGCCGGCTTTCGCCATTTTCGCCGTTGCTTCAGCCCCTTGCTGCGCGGCCTGCGCTGCCGCCTGAATATTGCCTTTCTGTAACGCCTCCAGCGCCGGTTGCAGGGCATCGATCAGCGTACGATCGCCGAGATCTGCACCGCCATACTGCTTCATCTGCGCCAGTCCGCTCAGCAATGCTTCAGGTAGCGACTGTCCATCGTGAAGCTTTTGTCCTGCCGCCGTGAAGAAGATCGACATCAACACCCCACTCGATCCGCCCATCACCGTTGCCAGCCGCTCCCCCACCAGCAGGAGTAATGTCGGCACGTCGTTAAGGGGCAGGTTGTTCTCCTCAAGTCGCTGCGCAATATCCCGCGCCCCTTGCGCAAAGGTGGAGCCCGTATCGCCATCGCCTACTTTGGCATCCAGCGCGTTAAGGCGATTTTCCAGCTGGATCAATGTTTTCGTTACCGAGGCGACGGCCTCGCTCACCTGCGGATTGTCCGACGGGGTATATTCCACGCGATCATGAAGGGCGCTATGGGGGACGGTACGCAGGGGCGCGAACGCGACGGGCTTCTGCCAGCCCAGCGTCTCGACCTCGGCGTGAATCGCCTTCTCGAAGAAATCGTTGAGCTTTAACAGCGTTAGCGAAAAGCCTTTCATATCCAGCGCACTCATCAGCGGCGCCGGGCCAATCAGATACGCAATGTTCTCTTTCAACGCCGAATGCGCCAGCTCTTTGGTGAGCAGAGCCATCTCCAGCGCTGACACGCCGCCGAGGTTGTTGATCAGCACCGCAAAGCGCCCGTCACCCGCCTGGGCTTTTAGCGGCGTCACCAGCGTATCGATAATCGCTCTGCTGTTTTGCGTATCCACCACCGATGCCCCCGGCTCGCCGTGAATCCCCAGCCCCAGCTCCACGTGGCCTTGCCTGATGCGCCCTTCTTCATCATCGCTACCCGGCAGGTTACAGGTTTGCATCGCAACCCCCAGGCTCCAGAGGTTATCGCAGGCCTGTTGTGCAATATCCCGCACGTCGTTTAGCGATTTCCCCTGTTCTGCCGCATATCCCGCAATCTTATGCACCAGCGCCGTTCCCGCGATACCACGCGGCTGCTTGTTATCCGGTAGGGCGATATCATCCGCCACGATAACCATCTCGACCTTCAGGCCGTAGCGTTTGGCTTTTTCCGCCGCCAGGCCAAAGTTAAGCCGGTCACCGGTGTAGTTTTTCACAATCAGCAGGCAGCCACGATCGCCCGTCACCGCCACAATGGCATTGAGGACCGCATCCACGCTTGGGGAAGCGAACAGATCGCCACATACCGCTGCGGTAAGCATGCCTTTACCGACGAACCCGGCATGTGCCGGTTCATGGCCGGAGCCGCCACCGGAGATCACCGCCACGCGGCTTTTATCCCAGTCGCCGCGAGCCACCACGCGGATGGCCGGATCGATATCCAGTTTGACGAGATTACCGTGCGGCGCGGAGAGAAGTATGCCTTCAATGGCATCGTTGACAAGCTGTTTGCGGTCGTTAAAAAAGAATCTGGACATAGTTTCCCAAAATTTTGTTTACCGTATGCAAAAGCATAGTCCGCACTGGATAATGCGCCGCAAAGTGAGGAATTTACGCAGACATTTTGCCGTCAGGTTGCCTATACTCCACCCAGGACTACGAGAGGACATGCATCATGAGTACACCATTGTTAATCGCCAGGACGCTGGAAAAAGAGCTGTTTTTACTGCCCGCGATGGCGAACCGTCATGGCCTGATCACCGGCGCGACCGGGACGGGGAAAACCGTTACCCTGCAAAAGCTGGCTGAGTCGTTGTCAGAGACTGGCGTGCCGGTTTTTATGGCTGACGTGAAGGGCGATTTAACCGGGGTGGCTCAGGAAGGTGCAGCGTCAGAAAAACTGCTTGAGCGCCTGAAAAGTATCGGCATCACGGACTGGACGCCGCACGGTAATCCGGTGGTGGCCTGGGATATCTTCGGCGAAAAAGGGCATCCGGTGCGTGCCACCGTCTCCGACCTCGGCCCGCTGCTGCTGGCCCGTCTGCTTAACCTCAACGACGTGCAGTCCGGGGTACTGAACATTATCTTCCGTATCGCCGACGATCAGGGGCTACTGCTGCTCGACTTCAAAGATCTGCGCGCCATCACCCAGTACATTGGCGATAACGCCAAATCCTTCCAGAACCAGTACGGCAATATCAGCAGCGCCTCGGTGGGCGCCATTCAGCGCGGGCTCCTGACGCTGGAGCAACAGGGTGCCGAACAC
Source organism: Enterobacter cloacae complex sp. S1 (assembly GCF_014930525.1). Taxonomy (NCBI): domain Bacteria; kingdom Pseudomonadati; phylum Pseudomonadota; class Gammaproteobacteria; order Enterobacterales; family Enterobacteriaceae; genus Enterobacter; species Enterobacter cloacae complex sp. S1. Next base: position 61,563 of record NZ_JADBRE010000004.1, on the reverse strand, counting down.
TTCTTCGGCGAGCCAATGCTGGATATCAAAGACTGGATGCGTACCGACAGCAGCGGCAAAGGCATCATCAACATTCTGAGCGCAGAGAAGCTCTACCAGATGCCGAAGCTTTACGCCGCCAGCCTGCTGTGGATGCTCTCTGAACTGTACGAACAACTGCCGGAAGCAGGCGATCTGGAAAAACCCAAACTGGTGTTCTTCTTTGACGAAGCGCATCTGTTGTTTAACGACGCGCCGCAGGTGCTGCTGGATAAAATTGAACAGGTTATCCGCCTGATCCGCTCCAAAGGCGTCGGGGTCTGGTTTGTGTCGCAAAACCCGTCGGATATTCCGGACAACGTACTGGGGCAGTTGGGTAACCGCGTGCAGCACGCCCTGCGCGCCTTTACCCCGAAAGATCAGAAAGCGGTGAAAGCCGCGGCGCAAACCATGCGCGCCAATCCGGCCTTTGATACCGAAACCGCCATTCAGGCGCTGGGTACCGGTGAAGCGCTGATTTCGTTCCTCGATGCAAAAGGCAGCCCGACAGTTGTCGAGCGTGCGATGGTGATTGCGCCCTGCTCGCGCATGGGGCCGGTAACGGACGATGAACGCAACGGCCTGATTAATCACTCCCCGGTGTACGGGAAGTATGAAGACGAGATGGATCGCGAATCCGCGTTCGAGATGCTGCAAAAAGGGGTGCAGGCGACTGCCGAATCGCAGGATGCCCCTGCCGCAAAAGGGCAATCTGTTGCCGTGGACGACGGCATTCTCGGCGGGCTGAAAGATATTCTGTTCGGTAGCACCGGGCCACGCGGCGGCAAACGCGATGGCGTGGTTCAGACCATGGCAAAAAGCGCGACGCGTCAGATTACCAACCAGATAGTACGCGGCATGCTGGGAAGTCTGCTAGGCGGCCGTCGCCGGTAGCGGGGGAACCCACGGGCGGCCAAGCGCCGACCCCTGTACGCCGTTCTCCTGTAGATAGCGGTCGATTTCCAGCATCCCCATCCAGCGGTTCTCACACCAGAGCGGTGCCAGAAGCGTTGGGCGGCGGGCGCTGGCCGAGATGCGGTGGTAAACAATCTCCGGAGGCGTGTGGCGAATCATCTCCCCCGCCGTCACCGTATAGTCGTCGAGTTCGATACCACTTAACCGCCCCGCTTCCCAGGCTTTCGCCATTATGCTGCCCTTCACGATATGCAGCGGATGCAGCTTAATGCCATCCACGCCGGTCTCGACGACTTTTTCCAGCGTTTCCAGCCCGTGCTGCTGCCCTTCTCCTGGCAAGCCGACAATCAGATGCGAGCAGACTTTTAATCCACGCTCACGGGCGAGACGCGTGGTGCGCTGGTAGCAGGCGAAATCATGCCCGCGATTGATACGGTGCAGGGTTTTGTCATGCGCGGTCTGCAAGCCCAGCTCCAGCCAGATCTCGTAGCCCTTCTCTTTGTACTCACTAAGTAAATCCAGCACGGCCTCCGGCACGCAGTCCGGACGCGTCCCCACGCACAGCCCGACAATGTTCGCTTGAGCAACCGCCTGCTGATACATCGAGCGCAGCACCTGCACCTCAGCCCACGTGCTGGTGTAGGCCTGGAAATAGGCCAGATACTGCTTCGCGCGATTCACCAGACTCGCCTGATGGGCGAGCTGTTCAGCGATAGATTTATGCTGCTGGGCCTCGTCAGCAAACGAGGCCACGTTACAGAAAGTGCAGCCACCACGCCCGATGGTGCCATCGCGGTTCGGGCAGCTAAAGCCGCCGTGCAGCGTCAGTTTGTGAACCTTTTGCCCATAGCGCTGCAAAAGATCCCCACCAAACATATTGACTAATTTCTGTAACTGCATAATCTGATAGGCCGTCCCGAAGAAAGGGGACAAGCCTGCCATTTTTAGCCTCTGTCGGCGATGACCTGGATCAATCGCCCTGGACGGCCTTTATCTGCTTGAATAAATAATCACGATTACCGAGATTTCATTCACCCTGTACGTAATTACTTTTCCTTATGTTCTGATGGTTTTTTTCATTTATAGCGCCAGGACTGAAAAACAGTGATTTTATGCGGGTTTGAATGCAACACCAGATTAATATTCTGCTATAAATCTGCATTTCAGCACGCTGCATCGATAATACCGCTTTCATATAGTGAGTCAGATCACACTCCCCTGCACCTCCCCGGTGCTTTAAGTGGTTGTAAAAATAGTTAAATACATATTAAAAACAAAAAGATAACTACGCTTTAGCACATTTTTGTATAAATAAGATTGCCATTTGACCTGTGTACCAATTCCCGATAAGTTGGAAATCCGCTGGAAGCTTTCTGGATGAGCGGCCTGCTCATCATATTTATGCAGTAATTGAGATTCCCTTTGAAGCAAGTCCTCAAACTTGTTTACCTGCGCGAAAGGATGAAAAAGAGGGCGAATGCGAGGTCCGCGTATGAAACGCTAACCCCGTCGCCATGCTCTTTCTGCGCCTGTGCGCCACGGTAAAGTTCAGTGGGAAGCCCGACGAGCCTGGGGAGGTTCACTGATATGTTGTACGATAAATCCCTTGAGAAGGATAACTGTGGTTTCGGCCTGATCGCCCACATAGAAGGCGAACCTAGCCACAAGGTAGTGCGTACTGCTATTCACGCACTGGCCCGTATGCAGCACCGTGGCGCCATCCTTGCCGATGGTAAAACCGGCGACGGTTGCGGCCTGCTGCTGCAAAAACCGGATCGTTTCTTCCGTATCGTAGCGGAAGAGCGCGGCTGGCGTTTAGCCAAAAACTACGCTGTCGGTATGCTGTTCCTGAATCAGGATCCTGAAAAAGCTGCCGCCTCACGCCGCATCGTTGAAGAAGAACTTCAGCGTGAAACCCTGTCGATCGTCGGCTGGCGCGATGTGCCAACCAACGAAGGGGTGCTCGGTGAAATCGCCCTCTCCTCGCTGCCTCGTATTGAACAGATTTTTGTCAACGCGCCTGCGGGCTGGCGTCCGCGTGATATGGAACGCCGTCTGTTTATCGCCCGCCGCCGCATTGAAAAACGTCTTCAGGATGATAAAGAGTTCTACGTCTGTAGCCTCTCTAACCTTGTGAACATCTATAAAGGTCTGTGTATGCCGGCTGACCTGCCGCGCTTCTACCTGGACCTGGCGGACCTGCGTCTGGAATCGGCCATTTGCCTGTTCCACCAGCGCTTCTCCACCAACACCGTTCCACGCTGGCCGCTGGCGCAGCCGTTCCGCTACCTGGCGCATAACGGCGAGATCAACACCATCACCGGCAACCGCCAGTGGGCCCGCGCCCGTACCTATAAATTCCAGACGCCGCTGATCCCGGACCTGCACGATGCCGCGCCGTTCGTGAACGAAACCGGCTCGGACTCCAGCTCCATGGATAACATGCTGGAACTGCTGCTGGCGGGCGGGATGGACATCGTGCGCGCCATGCGTCTGCTCGTGCCACCGGCCTGGCAGAACAACCCGGATATGGACCCTGAGCTGCGCGCGTTCTTCGACTTTAACTCCATGCACATGGAGCCGTGGGACGGCCCGGCGGGCATCGTTATGTCCGACGGTCGTTTTGCCGCCTGTAACCTGGACCGTAATGGTCTGCGTCCGGCGCGCTACGTTATTACCAAAGACAAGCTCATCACCTGTGCCTCTGAAGTCGGGATCTGGGATTACCAGCCAGACGAAGTGGTCGAGAAAGGCCGCGTCGGACCGGGCGAGCTGATGGTGATCGACACCCGCGGTGGGCGTATTCTACATTCCGCCGAAACCGACAACGATCTGAAGAGCCGCCATCCGTACAAAGAGTGGATGGAGAAAAACGTGCGTCGTCTGGTGCCGTTTGAAGATCTGTCGGACGAAGAAGTGGGCAGCCGCGAGCTGGACGATGACACCCTCGCGAGCTTCCAGAAGCAGTTTAACTACAGCGCGGAAGAGCTGGACTCGGTTATCCGCGTGCTCGGTGAAAACGGCCAGGAAGCGGTCGGCTCAATGGGTGACGATACCCCGTTTGCCGTGCTCTCCAGCCAGCCACGCATTATTTATGACTACTTCCGTCAGCAGTTTGCGCAGGTCACTAACCCGCCAATCGATCCGCTGCGCGAAGCCCACGTCATGTCGCTGGCCACCAGCATCGGCCGTGAGATGAACGTCTTCTGTGAAGCTGAAGGCCAGGCGCACCGTCTGACCTTTAAATCACCGATCCTGCTGTACTCCGATTTCAAACAGCTCACCACCATGATCGAGGAGCACTATCGCGCCGACACGCTCGATATCACCTTTGACGTGACCGAAACGAGCCTCGAAGAGACGGTGAACGCGCTGTGCGATAAAGCCGAGCAGATGGTGCGTAACGGCACCGTTCTGCTGGTGCTGTCTGACCGCAACATCGCGAAAAACCGTCTGCCGGTGCCTGCACCCATGGCGGTGGGGGCTATCCAGACGCGTCTGGTGGACAAGAGCCTGCGCTGCGACGCCAACATCATCGTTGAAACCGCGAGCGCGCGCGACCCGCACCACTTTGCGGTGCTGTTAGGCTTTGGCGCCACGGCAATCTACCCGTATCTGGCCTACGAAACGCTGGCCCGCCTGGTGGATACCCGCGCGATCGACAAAGACTACCGCGCCGTGATGCTGAACTACCGTAACGGCATCAACAAAGGTCTGTACAAGATCATGTCCAAAATGGGCATCTCGACCATCGCCTCTTACCGCTGCTCGAAGCTGTTTGAAGCGGTCGGTCTGCATGACGAGGTCGCGAATCTCTGCTTCCAGGGCGTGGTCAGCCGTATCGGCGGCGCCGGTTTTGCTGACTTCCAGCAGGATCTGGTGAACCTCTCGAAGCGCGCCTGGCTGGCACGTAAGCCGCTGGAACAGGGCGGTCTGCTGAAATATGTCCACGGGGGTGAGTATCACGCTTATAACCCGGACGTGGTGCGCACGCTGCAACAGGCGGTGCAGAGCGGCGAGTACAGCGATTATCAGCAGTATGCAGAGCTGGTGAACAACCGTCCGGCAGCGACGCTGCGCGATCTCATTGCCCTCAATCCAGGTGATGAAGCGGTCAGCATTGACGAGGTTGAACCCGCGTCTGAGCTGTTCAAACGTTTCGACACCGCGGCGATGTCTATCGGCGCGCTGAGCCCGGAAGCCCACGAAGCGCTGGCGGAAGCCATGAACAGCATCGGCGGCAACTCCAACTCCGGCGAAGGCGGTGAAGATCCGGCCCGCTATGGCACCAATAAAGTGTCCCGTATTAAGCAGGTGGCGTCCGGTCGCTTTGGCGTAACGCCTGCGTACCTGGTTAACGCCGACGTGATTCAGATTAAAGTCGCGCAGGGTGCGAAACCGGGTGAAGGCGGTCAGCTGCCGGGTGATAAAGTCACCCCATACATCGCTAAGCTTCGCTATTCAGTGCCGGGCGTGACGCTGATCTCCCCGCCGCCGCACCACGATATCTACTCTATCGAGGATCTGGCGCAGCTGATTTTCGACCTGAAACAGGTCAACCCGAAAGCGATGATCTCCGTGAAGCTGGTTTCCGAACCGGGCGTTGGCACCATTGCCACCGGCGTGGCGAAAGCCTATGCGGATCTGATCACCATCGCCGGTTACGACGGCGGCACCGGCGCAAGCCCGCTCTCCTCCGTGAAATACGCGGGTTGTCCGTGGGAGCTCGGCCTGGTGGAAACCCAGCAGGCGCTGGTCGCTAACGGCCTGCGTCACAAGATCCGTTTGCAGGTGGACGGCGGACTGAAAACCGGCCTCGACATCATCAAAGCGGCGATTCTGGGAGCGGAAAGCTTCGGCTTTGGTACCGGCCCGATGGTTGCGCTCGGCTGTAAATACCTGCGTATTTGCCACCTGAACAACTGTGCAACGGGCGTTGCTACCCAGGACGAAAAGCTGCGTAAGAATCACTACCACGGCCTGCCGTTCAAAGTGACCAACTACTTTGACTTCATCGCCCGTGAAACCCGCGAGCTGATGGCGCAGCTGGGCGTGAAGCGTCTGGTAGACCTGATTGGCCGTACCGACCTGCTGAAGGAGCTTGAGGGCTTCACGGCCAAGCAGCAGAAGCTGGAGCTGTCTAAGCTGCTGGAAACCGCTCAGCCGCATCCTGGCAAAGCGGTTTACTGTACCGAGAACAACCCGCCGTTCGACAACGGCGTTCTGAACGCACAGCTGCTGCAACAGGCGAAGCCGTATGTGGATGAGAAGCAGAGCAAAACGTTCTGGTTTGATATCCGCAACACCGACCGTTCCGTGGGTGCGTCCCTCTCCGGTTACATCGCGCAAACGCACGGTGACCAGGGTCTGGCGTCGGATCCGATTACCGCGCACTTCAGCGGTACCGCGGGTCAGAGCTTCGGCGTGTGGAACGCAGGCGGAGTTGAGTTATACCTGACCGGCGATGCCAACGACTATGTCGGAAAAGGCATGGCGGGCGGTCTGCTGGCGGTGCGTCCTCCGGTTGGTTCAGCCTTCCGCAGCCATGAAGCGAGCATCATCGGCAATACCTGTCTGTACGGCGCAACCGGCGGTCGTCTGTTTGCCGCGGGCCGTGCGGGCGAACGTTTTGCGGTGCGTAACTCCGGCGCCATCACCGTGGTGGAAGGCATCGGCGATAACGGCTGTGAATACATGACGGGCGGAATTGTGTGCGTCCTGGGTAAAACCGGCGTGAACTTTGGCGCGGGCATGACGGGCGGTTTTGCCTACGTCCTGGATGAAGACGGTGAGTTCCGCAAACGCGTGAACCCGGAGCTGGTGGAAGTGCTGGACGTTGATACGCTGGCCATCCACGAAGAACACCTGCGCGGTTTAATTACCGAACACGTGCAGCATACCGGTTCTTCGCGCGGCGAAGAGATCCTGGCCAACTGGCCGGCATTCTCTGCGAAATTCGCGCTGGTGAAGCCGAAGTCCAGCGATGTTAAAGCCCTGTTGGGTCACCGTAGTCGTAGCGCAGCAGAGCTGCGCGTGCAGGCGCAGTAAGGAATTCAGATGAGCCAGAACGTTTACCAGTTTATCGACCTTCAGCGTGTTGATCCGCCAAAGAAACCGCTGAAGATCCGTAAAATTGAATTTGTTGAAATCTATGAGCCGTTTTCAGAAGGCCAGGCCAAAGCACAGGCAGACCGCTGCCTGTCCTGCGGTAACCCTTACTGCGAATGGAAGTGTCCGGTCCATAACTACATCCCGAACTGGCTGAAGCTGGCCAACGAAGGGCGTATTTTTGAAGCCGCCGAGCTGTCTCATCAGACCAACACCCTGCCGGAAGTGTGCGGCCGCGTGTGCCCTCAGGATCGTCTGTGTGAAGGCTCCTGTACGCTGAACGACGAGTTTGGCGCGGTAACCATCGGCAACATCGAACGCTATATCAACGATAAAGCGTTCGAGATGGGCTGGCGCCCGGATATGACCGGTGTGCGTCAAACCGACAAGCGCGTAGCGATTATCGGCGCGGGCCCGGCAGGCCTGGCCTGTGCGGACGTGCTGACCCGTAACGGCGTGAAGGCGGTGGTCTTTGATCGCCACCCGGAGATTGGCGGCCTGCTGACCTTCGGTATCCCGGCCTTCAAGCTGGAGAAAGAGGTGATGACCCGCCGCCGCGAAATCTTCACCGGCATGGGCATTGAGTTCAAACTCAACACCGAAGTGGGCCGCGACGTGCAGCTCGACGACCTGCTGAAAGATTACGACGCCGTGTTCCTGGGCGTAGGCACTTATCAGTCCATGCGCGGTGGTCTGGAGAACGAAGATGCGCCAGGCGTGTACGACGCGCTGCCGTTTCTGATTGCGAATACCAAACAGCTAATGGGCTACGGCGAGACCGCCGATGAGCCGTTCGTCAGCATGGAAGGCAAACGCGTGGTGGTGCTGGGCGGCGGTGATACCGCGATGGACTGCGTGCGTACCTCCATTCGCCAGAATGCGGCGCATGTCATCTGTGCCTACCGTCGTGACGAAGAGAACATGCCGGGCTCTAAGCGCGAAGTGAAAAACGCACGTGAAGAGGGCGTCGAGTTCCAGTTCAACATCCAGCCTCTGGGTATTGAAGTGAATGCCAACGGTAAAGTGAGCGGAGTGAAGATGGCGCGCACGGAGATGGGTGCGCCAGATGCGAAAGGCCGTCGTCGCGCGGAGATCGTGGCCGGTTCTGAACACGTGATCCCGGCTGACGCCGTGGTGATGGCGTTTGGTTTTCGTCCTCACAGCATGGAGTGGCTGGCGAAGCACAGCGTAGAGCTGGACTCTCAGGGCCGCATCATTGCGCCAGAAGGCAGCGATAACGCGTTCCAGACCAGCAACCCGAAAATCTTCGCCGGTGGCGACATCGTTCGCGGCTCTGACCTGGTGGTCACGGCGATTGCTGAAGGCCGTAAAGCGGCTGACGGGATCATGAACTTCCTGGAAGTGTAAGAGACAAGCCGGATGGACATCCCATCCGGCTTTTTTATGCGGTTAACAGGCTGGCCCGGACTTTTACCACGGCTTTTTTAATTTCCCCCTCCGATTCAACAAGACATCCCGGCTTATGCGGCTCACCCGGCATAAAGACCACGAACATACCAGGCTTTAATACAATGGATTGTTCATCATTGATGTGGCGGCAAAGCTGATAATCTTCTGCGCTATGCATTTCTTCACACGCCCGCGCGGACCCCATAACCCCAAAAAAGATGCGTTCTTCTCCAGCGAGCAGAAGCTGAATATCAATATACTGTGCGTGCAGTTCCGCCTTTTTCTGCTTCGGCTCTTGCGTGGCAAACTGCATCACGTTCATAAAGATATCCGTGCCCTGGAGTTCATAATGACCAGGGCGTTTCTCTTCTGGCCGTGCCGCCACGGCCAGCGTGAGGGCATTGATCAGAACCCCGGTCAGGCCAGATGTCGCCAGCGACTGCAACTCTCCCAGCATCATAACGCGTCTCCATGTGCTAACAACGCCGCACCTAACAGCCCGGCATCGTGGCGATAGTGTGCAGGCCGAAGTGCGGCCTGATAGACGGCGGGCTCCCGCGACAGATACGCCTCCACGAGCCCCAGATACCCCTCTGCCAGCCCCACGCTGCCTCCAATAACTACAATCTGGCAATCAGTCACGGCTTTGACATCGGCAATAAGACGCGCCAGCGTCTGCGCTGAACGCGCAATCAGCGCCTGTGCCTGTGGATTACCTTGCGCTGCAAGGCTGAATATCGCTTTCGAATCCAGCCCGGACAATACGCCTTCTGCCTGAGCAGCGATGCCGCGCCCCGAGGCGATAGCCTCAACGCACCCTCTTCGCCCGCAGCCACAACGCGGACCGGCGGGATCGGCCAGCGTGTGACCCAGATGTCCAGCCAGACCGCCGCTGCCCGTTTGCAGTGTTCGATTGAGGACCACGCCACCACCGACACCGGTTGAGACGGTCAGAAAGACCATATCGTCATCATCCGGCAAGGCGCAGAACTCAGCCCAGGCGGCGGCCTGCGCGTCGTTGATCGCCATCACCGGCAGATCGGTTATTCCCGAGAGAAATTCCACCAGTGGAAATTCCGCCAGCCCGCCCAGATTAGACGGATTAATGGAGGTCAAAATACCGTTGTGAATGATCCCGGTTGATGCCACCGCGACCCGCGTTGCCTGCGCCGTAAAGGGTGCAATCAGCGTTTGTAGCGCAGCCTGCAACGCCTCCGGCGTCTGGCTGGCAGGCGTCTGACACTCGCGACGGGCAGTAATGGTCTGCCCCTCCACGCACGCAGCCGCGAGTTTGGTGCCGCCAATATCAATAGCCAGGGTTGTCATTTCACCGCCTCGCGCTGCTGTCTTCTGGTTTAGCAATGACATCAGCTTATCCTTTGTGTTTGATCAGACCGCTTTTACTGGCACCAAAAGGGAGTGCGCCACTCAGCGGTTTACCGTCAATAGCATCATGCGTACGCAGGGCTTCTGGCCTGATCCAGCGCTGAACGCGGGAGGGCATATCCAGACCAATAAGCAAGATCACCACAAACGTCAGGCCAAAGGAGAGCGACCCCAGGGCCGTGCCCAGCGCCATATCCTGCGACAGCAGCGCGCCAATCACCGGGGCAATCGCGCCACCCAACGCGCCAACGTTGTAGGTAAAGCCCAGACCCGCCGCACGCTGGTCGGTATCGAAATAGCCACCGATGAGTTTGGGTAAGATCCCGGAGATCCCCTGCCCCAGCATCTGCTGGAAAAAGAGTAACAAGCCCAACACCCAGACATTGGCGCCGCCGATCGCAAAGACGGGAACAATCAGGAGCTGTGAGGCCAACAGGCTACAGACATAGGCCTTGCGGGTGCCAAGCCAGTCACCGAGAAAACCGCCCACGCAGCAGCCTACTGCCGCGCCGAAGCCGCTAAAGAACAGCACCTTCGCCACCGTTGAGGGATCATAGGCCAGGTCGGTTTTCAGATAAGTGGGTAATAGCGCCTGAATCGGCCAGGAGTAGAGAAAGGCGAAGAGCACGACAACCATCAACGTGACGCCCGTCGGCCAGCGTTTACCGCTGCTTTGCACCATAAAGCTGATAAAGACGATGGCGCACAGCAGGCCGAGAATAACGACCAGCCCCGCGTTGTTGAGTTCGCCTGCAAAACAGAACCACAGCGCCGTACCGGCAAACAGCGTCATCGCCATATTGATGACGCGGTATTTGCCGCGATACAGAATATCAACCATGGTGCGCACCGGGGCTTTGCCTTCGTGCTTCGCTTTCCAGTCCTCAGCTTCCGGAATATTTTTCCGCAGCCACAGGGCAAAGACGATGGGCAGAATGCCGATAAAGAACAGCGCCCGCCAGCCCCAGACGGGCACGACAAGGCTGTAGACCTGGGCCGCAACCACGGCGCCGACGGAGAAACCGGAAATCAGAAAACCACTCGCCTTGTTGCGCAGGTGCTTTGGCCAGCTTTCAATCACATAGGTTGCGCTGGAGCCATATTCCCCCGCCATCCCCATGCCTATCACCATGCGGGCGATAAACAGGGTGACGTAACCCGGCGCAAAACCGCAGGCCAGCGTACCGCAGGAAAAGAGCACGATGCTGGTGATCATCGCCAGCTTGCGGCCATAGCGGTCGCCCATGGCGCCCAGCAGCAGGCCGCCGAACCAGCGCGATATAAAGGCCGCCGAAATCAGGCTCGCCGCTTCCACTGTCGTCAGGGCAAACTCGCTTTTTATTTCTGTCAGGACTAAGGCTATCAATACAAAATCGAAGCCATCAAGCAGATATCCCAGCCAGGCGGCGGAGAAGGCGCGCCACTGAGGACGGGTAAGATGGCGGTACCACGGGATGCTTTGGGTAGACTTACTCATTTCACTCTCCCGACGATTTCTCTGTCGTTTTGCCGGATGGCGGCTGCGCCTTATCCGGCCTACGTAGCATGTTTTTGTAGGCCGGATAAGGCGAAGCGCCCCCGGCTATGCGTTAGCGTTTTTCCGCCATTAGCTGCTCCGCCAGCGCTTTCAGCTCAGGCACGAATTTTTCATCCACAGGGGCAAACGGCTTACGGCACAGCGGCACGGATACCACGTCCATATAGTGCAGAACCGTTTTCAGACCACGGAACACCCCGGCTTTAATCAGCAGATCGATCACCTTGTTGCATTCGCTTTGCAGGCGCTGTGCGGTGGCGTTATCCCCTTCACGAACCGCTTTAGCGATCGCCTGGTAGCGCCAGCCCATAATGTTGTAGGTGCTGCCGATCCCCCCGTCCGCGCCGGCCAGCAGGCCGGAGGCGAAGATCTCGTCATAACCGTTGTAGAGCACCAGATCCGGATGTTCGCGACGGATCTGCTCCATCTGGAAGAGATCGCCGGAGGTTTGCTTCAGCGCGCCGACGCCAGGCAGCGTCACCAGCGTGTTGATCTGATCCAGCGTTAACTTAACGCCGCTTAGCGCAGGGATGTTATAAACCACCATCGGCAAACCCTCCGCGGAGTCAATAATTGCACGATAGTGGTCACAATGTTCTTCAAAGCTAAAGGGATAGTAAAACGGTGTGACGGCGGATACAGCGTCAAAACCGACGCGGGCGGCGGCCATGGCTAACTGCTGGCTTTCCGCCGTGCTGACACAGCCAACATGGGCGATGAGCGTGATTTTCCCTTTCGCCTCTTCCGCCACAATCTCCATCACCTGCTCTCGTTCCGAAAGGCTCTGTACAAAGGCCTCTCCCGTTGAACCGCCGACGTACAGCCCATCGATACCTTGTTCAATATTGAACTGCACCAGACGGCGCAGGCTTTCTTTATCCAGCATCTGCTCAGAGTTAAACGGGGTCAGGAGTGCGGCCATTACGCCGCGTAATTGCGTTGCCATAGTTACCTCAATCGATCGTGTGTTTGTTATAACGACATACCTTTATACCTGTTATACCAGATCAATTAAGCAGCAGTGGAATACAGAACGCTTATATTGCGATCTGCTTCACTAAAGGATCGTTATTTTTTGGCTTTTGAATGCTGGCCGAAAGCGTGCCAGGTGGCGGAGACGCTGTTAAGGTGAGTTTGCAACGCCCGATCCGCTTCATCGGGATCGCGGCGGCGGATCGCATCCACAATTGCGATATGCTGGCGATAGCTGACTTCATTATGCTGATAAAGCTCTGCGTCCGGCACTTTAGGACGCGCCGCAATTAACCAGTCAAGCAGCGCAACGTGGATCGCATTGAAGATCGGATTGCCGGGGATCTCCGCCAGCACCCGGTGAAAATCGACATCGGAACGAATAAATAGCGTGTTGTCATCCAGGGACTGGCTGTTGATCTCCAGGACTTTTGTGAGCTGCGCAATCTGATCGTCAGTGGCATATTCTGCGGCATAACGAACGAGGCTGGATTCAAAGAACAGGCGAAGCTGCTCGAAATGGGCAATACCGCCGGGCTGGGTCAGAAAGTCTTTCGCCATTCCCGACAATTCACTGATGATGGTATCGGCAGACGGCATGGTTACGCGGGCACGTTCACCGTTGTTAATCTGCACCAGCCCTTTACGCTTTAGCGCCGCCAGCGCTTCGCGCACCGAGGGGCGACCCACGTTGAAGAACTCCATCAGTTCGCGCTCGGAGGGTAACTGCTCTCCCTGGGCAAATTCCTTCCGACGGATCATCTGCTCGAGCTCTTCTTCCACCATATCAGACAGTTTTTTGCGCGCCAGCGGCCGACGGCGCAGGCTGCGGCCAATGGTTTCATCAGAGTTTTCAGCTTTAAGATCAGTCGGTTTCATTGCAGTCCGGTGCCATTGAAGGAAAACAGTTCATCATAACACAGGAAATTAGAGGGGGCGAAAAGGGACGGAAAGGGACGGAAAGCAAAACAGGCCCGTCGGGCCTGTTTGTTTATTTCACAACGCGCAGTGCGGGACGACCACCGCGTGGTGGTGGCTCGTCATCCGGATCGGTGTCGTCATTATGATCGGGTTTATCGCCATCGATGACAGACATTACCGTGTCGCTTTCGCGTTCATCGGATGCCTCATCATCATTCAGGCTGGCAACCTCTTCATCATAAGCCGCTTCCGGCTCAAACATGGTGCCCGCACCGTTTTCACGGGCGTAGATAGCCAGCACAGCTGCCAGCGGCACGGAAACCTGACGCGGCACGCCGCCGAAGCGCGCATTAAAGCGCACTTCGTCGTTCGCCAGCTCCAGGTTACCCACTGCGCGTGGCGCAATATTCAGTACAATCTGTCCGTCGCGCGCGTATTCCATTGGAACCAGCACGCCCGGCAACGTCACATCCACAACCAGGTGCGGCGTGAGCTGGTTATCCAGCAGCCATTCATAGAAGGCGCGCAGCAGATACGGACGGCGTGGTGAAAGTTGTGACATTTCCACAGTCATTAGCCTCGGCCGAGACGCATTTCACGTTCCGGTTCAGTTAAAGATGCCAGGAAAGAGTCGCGTTCAAAGACGCGAGTCATATAGCCTTTCAGCTCTTTCGCGCCAGGGCCGCTGAACTCTACGCCCAGGGTTGGCAGACGCCACAGCAACGGAGCCAGGTAGCAATCCACCAGGCTGAACTCATCGCTCAGGAAGAAAGGCTTCTGACCAAAGACTGGCGCGATTGCCAGCAGCTCTTCACGCAGCTGTTTACGTGCAGCATCCGCTTCAGAAGAGGAACCGTTGACGATAACATTCATCAGCGAGTACCAGTCTTTCTCGATACGCTGCATGTACAGGCGGCTTTCACCACGCGCAACAGGATAAACAGGCATCAGCGGCGGATGCGGGAAACGCTCATCCAGGTATTCCATAATGATACGGGATTCCCACAGGGTCAGCTCGCGATCCACCAGCGTCGGTACGCTTTGGCTCGGGTTGAGATCGATCAGATCCTGAGGCGGGTTATCCTTTTCCACATGCTCGATCTCAAAACTGACACCCTTCTCGGCCAGCACGATACGAACCTGATGGCTATAAATGTCAGTAGGACCAGAAAACAGCGTCATTACCGAACGTTTGTTGGCAGCGACAGCCATGAAAACCTCCAGGTATATTCAGAATTTTTACTGCTACCAGCCCAACGGGGCCAGCCAGATGATGTATCGCCCATCCCAGAGAAGACACATTGTTCAAGAATCGAACAAAAATCGAGTATTCACCGATATTTGGGCAGAAAATTGGATGATAGTTTACCAGATTTTGATGGCTTTGTGGTGAGGGGATTCCGGAAATGTGGAAAAAGAGAAGATATATGAAATGTTACTGTGGATAACCTGCGCATTATCCATAAAAAAACCCGCCGAAGCGGGTTTTTTCGCCAATCGTTCTGCGTAAGCAGAATGGATTAACGTTTGGAGAACTGTGGACGACGACGTGCTTTACGCAGACCCACTTTCTTACGTTCAACCTGACGAGCGTCACGAGTAACGAAGCCAGCTTTACGCAGTTCAGAACGCAGGGATTCGTCGTACTCCATCAGCGCGCGGGTGATACCGTGACGGATCGCACCTGCCTGACCGGAGATACCACCACCTTTAACGGTGATGTACAGATCCAGTTTTTCTACCATATCAACCAGTTCCAGCGGCTGGCGAACTACCATGCGGGCAGTTTCGCGACCGAAGTATTGTTCCAGAGAACGCTGGTTGATTACGATTTTACCACTGCCCGGTTTGATGAAAACGCGAGCTGCGGAACTTTTGCGGCGACCAGTGCCGTAGTATTGATTTTCAGCCATTGCCTATAATCCCGATTAGATGTCAAGAACTTGCGGTTGCTGTGCCGCGTGGTTGTGCTCGTTGCCTGCGTAAACTTTCAGTTTACGGAACATAGCACGACCCAGCGGGCCTTTTGGCAGCATGCCTTTAACCGCGATTTCAATCACACGCTCAGGACGGCGGGCAATCATCTCTTCAAAGGTCGCTTCTTTGATACCACCGATGTGGCCGGTGTGGTGGTAGTACATTTTGTCAGTACGCTTGTTGCCGGTAACAGCAACTTTGTCAGCGTTCAGAACGATGATGTAATCACCGGTATCAACGTGCGGAGTGTATTCCGCTTTATGCTTACCGCGCAGGCGACGAGCCAGTTCAGTAGCCAGACGGCCCAGAGTTTTACCGGTCGCGTCAACAACATACCAGTCGCGCTGTACGGTTTCTGGTTTAGCTGTAAAAGTTTTCATTAAAAGCTTACCCAAATAATAAGTTACACGTTGGTGAACACCCAAACGTTTAGTCAGTTGAGGTTCACACGACAAAGTCCGGCAAACCTACCCCTTCGAATAGCACATGCCGACACATAGAAAGTTTCGGGAAAAAAACCTTCTCGTAACGTGGGGTCGCAAGATTATAGAGAAGTTGAGGTCAAAGATCGACCCTTAAATGTGATTTGGAATGGGTTTTTCGGGGTCAGGTATTGTGCGGTCTGGTGCCCTCACCCCCAGCCCCTCTCCCACGGGGAGAGGGTAGCGTTTGTTAAGGCCTGATGCCCTCACCCTCGGCCCCTCCCCCATGGGGAGAGGGGCGTATTTATGGCATATGCTCACGCTTGAGGTACTCTTCGCTCTGCATCTCTTGCAGGCGCGACAGGCAGCGCTGGAACTCAAACTTCAGGCGCTCGCCCTGATAAACCTCATATAAAGGCACCTCGGCGCTGACCACCAGCTTAACGTGGCGCTCGTAAAACTCATCTACCAGCGCGATGAAGCGGCGCGCTTCACTCTCCATGAGTGGGGTCATAACGGGCACATCCCACAACATAACGGTATGGAACAGACGCGAAAGCGCAATGTAGTCATGCTGGCTGCGGGCGTCCACGCAGAGCGTTGCAAACGAGACGGCCAGCGTCTGGTTTTCTACGCCAAGCGTCGGCAACGGACGATGATTAATCTCCAGCGCTGGCGCGTTACCCCGCGGCGCTCCCGCCAGCGCCAGCCACAGTTTATCCATCTCGCGGGCTGTGTCGGCGTTCAACGGCGAAAGCCACAGGTGTGCCTGCGTTAATGTGCGCAGTCGATAATCGACGCCGGCATCGACGTTCATGATGTCGCAGTGCTGTTTGATAGCATCAATGGCCGGCAGGAAACGCGCCCGCTGGAGACCATTGCGATAAAGCTCATCCGGCGGGATATTGGAGGTCGCCACCAGAGTGATCCCACGCGCAAACAGCGCTTTCATGAGGCCCCCCAACAGCATGGCATCCGTAATATCGGAAACGAAGAACTCGTCGAAGCAGAGCACGTCCGTTTCCGCCTTAAAGCGATCGGCCACAATGTCCAGCGGGTCGGTTTCGCCCTGGAGCGCCGTCAGCTCTTCATGGACCCGCAGCATAAAACGGTGAAAGTGCAGGCGCTGCTTACGCGTGCCGGGCAGGCTCTGGTAGAACATGTCCATCAGCCAGGTCTTACCCCGCCCAACGCCGCCCCACATATATAAGCCACGAACCGGTGCGTTTACCGTGGGCTCTTTTTTGCCCAGTAAACGGCCGAATGCCGCCTTCAGCCCACTGCTCTGCACCGCATCGGCGGGTTTCGCCAGAAGTTCCTGATAAATCGTGTCCAGGCGGTTAACCGCTTCACGCTGGACATCATCCGGCTGGTGTGTGCCCTCGCTCAGGGCCAGTTGGTAACGCGATGAAGGGGACAGGTTTTGCATGATGTTGTTGTTATTCCTTTAGTTAAACCTCACCAGCGCGCGTGGCTGATGAAAAAAAGGCCGTTCTACACTACGCGATGATACGTCAGGATTCCACTTCTGCGGAAATAGCGGTTATAGTGGCATAATCAGGCACAGGCAGGAGCCGAGCCAACACCCTACGGAACAACAAGACAACGGGAGAAGTTCATGACCTGGGAATATGCGCTAATCGGTTTAGTCGTCGGCATCATCATTGGTGCTGTGGCCATGCGTTTCGGTAACCGCAAATTGCGTCAGCAGCAGTCACTGCAATACGAACTGGAAAAGAACAAAGCCGAACTGGAAGAATATCGCGAAGAGCTGGTCAGCCACTTTGCCCGTAGCGCTGAGCTGCTGGACAACATGGCGACAGATTATCGCCAGCTCTACCAGCACATGGCGAAAAGCTCCAGCAGCCTGCTGCCGGAAATGACCGCGGAGACCAACCCCTTCCGCAATCGTCTGGCTGATTCTGAAGCCGGTAACGATCAGGCTCCGGTTCAGATGCCACGCGACTATTCAGACGGCGCGTCCGGCCTGCTGCGCGGTGGCGTAAAACGCGATTAATCGCACAACCTGAATAAATTTTACGGGCGCACCTTATGCGCCCGTCCTTTCTTCCCGTCCCCAGCTATTATTTAGTCAAACACCTCATTGTTCAGCGGTTGAAAATTCAATAACATCAAGATGTTTTTGGGGCCGTTCTTTTTCATTCCAGGATACGAGAGTCAGCATCAATGAAGAAAAAAAACCAGCTGTTGAGCGCCTTAGCGTTAAGTGTCGGGTTATCTCTCTCGGCGTCCTTCCCCGCCAGTGCGGCACTGCCTTCGCAGGTGCCTGGACAAGAAGCCATTCCCAGCCTTGCGCCGATGCTTGAAAAAGTCCTGCCTGCGGTAGTCAGCGTTCAGGTGGAAGGGACGGCACGCCAAAGCCAGCGTATTCCTGAAGAGCTGAAGAAATATTTTGGCGAAGACGCGCCGGATCAGCAGGCTCAGCCGTTTGAAGGCCTGGGCTCAGGGGTGATTATCGACGCGGCTAAGGGCTATATCCTGACCAATAACCACGTGATCAGCCAGGCCGATAAAATCAGCGTTCAGCTGAACGATGGTCGGGAGTTTGACGCCAAACTGATCGGCGGTGACGATCAGAGTGATATCGCCCTGCTACAGGTGCAAAACCCCAGCAACCTGACCCAGATCGCCATTGCAGATTCCGATAAGCTGCGCGTCGGTGATTTTGCCGTCGCGGTCGGTAACCCGTTCGGTTTAGGCCAGACCGCCACCTCCGGGATTGTCTCCGCCCTGGGGCGCAGCGGCCTGAATCTCGAAGGGCTGGAAAACTTCATCCAGACCGATGCCTCCATCAACCGGGGCAACTCCGGCGGTGCGCTGCTTAATCTGAACGGTGAGCTGATCGGCATCAACACCGCTATCCTCGCGCCAGGCGGCGGCAGCATCGGGATTGGTTTTGCCATTCCGAGTAACATGGCGAAAACCCTGTCTCAACAGCTGATTCAGTTTGGCGAGGTTAAGCGCGGTCTGCTGGGCATCAAAGGCATGGAGATGAGCGCCGATATCGCCAAAGCCTTTAAGCTCAACGTCCAGCGCGGGGCGTTTGTCAGCGAAGTGCTGCCCAACTCAGGCTCTGCGAAAGCGGGCGTGAAATCCGGCGACATTATTGTCAGCCTGAACGATAAACCGCTGAGCAGCTTCGCTGAATTACGATCACGTATTGCCACCACGGAGCCGGGCGCTAAAGTGAAGCTGGGCCTGATCCGTGAGGGCAAACCGCTGACCGTGGAAGTGACGCTGGACAAGAGCACCTCCTCTTCCGCCAGCGCAGAACAGATCTCCCCTGCTCTACAGGGCGCTACGCTGAGCGACGGTCAGCTTAAAAACGGCACGAAAGGCATTACCGTCACTACCGTTGAGAAGAGCAGCCCGGCCGCGCAGGCAGGTTTACATCAGGACGACGTAATCGTGGGCGTGAACCGCACTCGCGTGCAGTCTATTGCCGAAATGCGTAAGGTGCTGGAGAGTAAACCGGCGGTCATTGCCCTGCAAATTATCCGAGGCAACGACACCCTCTACATTTTACTGCGTTAACCATTTGCGACTCCGGACATCGCCGCTGCGTGTGATGTCCGGATAACTCATGTTATGCTGCAAACCGTTCCTTTTTTAACGACACACGCATCATGCTTTTAAAGCTCTTTCGTTCAATTGTCATTGGTTTGATCGTTGCCGGTCTGCTGCTGGTGGCTATGCCATCTTTACGCCAGTTCAACAAACTGTCGGCTCCTCAGTTCGACAGCACGGATGAAACGCCTGCGACGTACAATCAGGCGGTACGCCGTGCCGCCCCCGCCGTGGTTAACGTCTATAACCGCGGGCTTAACAGTTCCGCTCATAACCAGCTGGAGATCCGCACGCTCGGTTCCGGTGTGATCATGGATGACCGGGGCTACATCATCACCAATAAACACGTCATTAACGATGCCGACCAGATTATCGTCGCCTTACAGGATGGCCGCGTGTTTGAAGCCCTGCTGGTGGGGTCGGACAGCCTTACCGACCTGGCGGTGCTGAAGATCAACGCCACGGGCGGTCTGCCGACAATCCCGATTAATCGCAAACGCACCCCGCACATCGGCGATGTGGTGCTGGCGATCGGTAACCCGTACAACCTGGGCCAGACCATCACTCAGGGGATCATCAGCGCGACCGGTCGTATCGGCCTGAACCCGTCAGGGCGGCAGAACTTCCTGCAAACCGATGCCTCAATCAACCACGGTAACTCCGGCGGTGCTCTGGTGAACTCTCTGGGCGAACTGATGGGCATTAACACCCTCTCATTCGACAAGAGCAACGACGGCGAAACGCCGGAAGGGATTGGCTTTGCCATTCCGTTCCAGCTGGCGACCAAGATCATGGACAAGCTGATCCGCGATGGCCGCGTGATCCGTGGCTACATCGGTATTGGCGGGCGTGAAATCGCGCCGATGCATACGCAGGGCGGTGGTATCGATCAGATCCAGGGGATTGTGGTCAACGAAGTGGCGCCTGGCGGCCCGGCGGCCAACGCAGGTATCCAGGTGAACGACGTTATCCTTTCCGTCAACGGTACGCCAGCGGTCTCTGCGCTGGAAACCATGGACCAGGTGGCTGAGATTCGCCCGGGCTCCATCATCCCTGTTGAAGTCATGCGTAATGACAAGAAGCTGACGATTCAGGTCACCATCCAGGAATACCCGGCCACTAACTGACGGGCATAAAAAAACGGAGCTTAACGCTCCGTTTTTTTTACCGGGATAAGATCACTTGTTAACGAATTCTTCGCCCAGCGTAATGTCTTTCTTCAGCGTATCCAGCATGCCTTCCATCGCGTTTTGCTCAAACGCGCTCAGCGTGCCGATAGACTTACGCTCTTCAACACCGTTTTTACCCAGCAGCAGCGGCTGAGAGAAGAAGCGCGCGTGTTCACCGTCGCCTTCAACATAGGCGCATTCAACAACGCCTTTTTCGCCCTGCAACGCGCGAACCAGAGACAGGCCGAAACGTGCCGCCGCCTGGCCCATAGACAGGGTTGCAGAACCGCCACCCGCCTTCGCTTCCACCACTTCGGTGCCTGCGTTCTGAATACGTTTGGTCAGGTCAGCCACTTCCTGCTCGGTGAAGCTCACGCCCGGGATCTGCGACAGCAGAGGCAGGATGGTCACGCCAGAGTGACCGCCGATAACCGGCACTTCCACTTCCGTTGGCTGCTTGCCTTTCAGCTCAGCCACGAAGGTATTGGAGCGGATGATATCCAGCGTAGTTACGCCGAACAGTTTGTTCTTGTCGTAAACGCCCGCTTTCTTCAGCACTTCTGCTGCGATAGCAACGGTGGTGTTCACCGGGTTGGTGATGATCCCGATGCACGCTTTCGGGCAGGTTTCAGCGATCTGCTGAACCAGGTTTTTCACGATGCCCGCGTTGACGTTGAACAGGTCTGAACGATCCATACCCGGTTTACGTGCAACACCCGCGGAGATCAGCACCACGTCGGCACCCTGCAACGCAGGACGCGCATCTTCACCGGAGAAGCCTTTGATTTTCACAGCTGTCGGGATGTGGCTCAGGTCAACCGCCACACCTGGGGTTACCGGAGCAATATCGTACAGGGAGAGTTCTGAGCCTGAAGGCAGTTGGGTTTTCAGTAGTAGGGCAAGCGCCTGGCCGATACCACCAGCAGCGCCGAGGACTGCGACTTTCATCCTAAACTCCTTATTATGGTTAACTTAAGTATCTGTAACTCCGTTGCGGCGACCATAATTCAGCACGTCATTAATTACAATTTTCATCGCTAAAGAATTTGAGGTCGCACGTCTTTCGCCTTCACCTGAATACTATCGGGATGTAGGCAACAACGAATTAAGAGGGGGTTACAATACACCCTGCCACGCCACCAAAACAACATCATTTTGATAACATTTAATTTACTTTTTAGCTTATTTGCGCGGCGTGACCCAGGCATGTTTTCCGATAACAAAATCTGATAAAATCTCTCCCTTTCATAACATTATTTCAGCCTGGTGCCAGGTAGATAATTTGCATAAAAATTCATCCACATGCATAATAATGTTGTTTCTATCGTCATATTCCGGGTGACTTATGCGAAGCTCGTCTAAGCAAGAAGAATTAGTAAAGGCGTTTAAAGCGCTACTCAAAGAAGAGAAATTCAGTTCTCAGGGAGAAATTGTTCAGGCGTTGCAGGAACAAGGCTTCGACAACATCAACCAGTCGAAGGTCTCTCGCATGTTAACCAAGTTTGGTGCGGTGCGTACGCGCAACGCCAAAATGGAAATGGTTTATTGCCTGCCTGCTGAACTTGGCGTGCCAACGACCTCCAGCCCGCTGAAAAACCTGGTTCTGGACATCGACTACAACGATGCCGTGGTCGTGATCCACACCAGCCCGGGCGCAGCCCAGCTGATTGCCCGCCTGCTGGACTCGCTGGGTAAAGCAGAGGGGATCCTCGGAACTATTGCTGGTGATGACACCATTTTTACCACCCCGGCAAATGGTTTCTCGGTGAAAGACCTCTACGAAGCGATTCTGGTCCTGTTCGAACAGGAGCTGTAATTGTCTGCCCCGTAGCGCCTGGCTGCGGGGATCATTCTGCTCTTTCCGCGTTTTACCCTGCTTTTCTCTGCCTGCTACTTTTGCAAATAGTGCTTTTTACCGCCTGTTAACATTCATTCAGTGAATGGTCTGCCGCAAAATCGCACAAAAAATCAAATTGCCCTATCCCTTTGATTTATACAAGAAAAAACTAAAAACCTCGCATTGTGACGCCCTTTTTTATGCATTCTCGTTATAAAAAATGAATTTTTTAACGCGTAATAACAGACGAAACCATTAGCCTGATATTAATTTTTTGCGTGATTAGTGTATACTTGATTTTGTGATGAGGGTCACAGAACAAAGACCCCAGTAAAATAATTGACGAGGTAAATAATCATGAAAATTAAAACCACCGTAGCTGCCCTGAGCGTACTGTCAGTCCTGTCATTCGGTGCGTTTGCAGCCGACACCATTAATGCTGAACAGGCACAATCCCGTCAGGCTATCGGTACTGTTTCTGTTGGTGCCATCGGTACGTCTCCGATGGACATGCACGAAATGCTGAACAAAAAAGCGGAAGAACAGGGTGCGTCATCCTATCGCATCATCGAAGCGCGCAGTGGCGACCACTGGCACGCTACCGCAGAACTGTACAAATAAACCCTCGTCGTATCTCATCATACGACTTGCCCCTGACCTCCCGGTCAGGGGCTTTTTTATCACTGGCGCACGTTGAAACGCAGTTGCCCTTCCAGCTCCTCCTCCGCTTCATCAAACAATAAAATCAATGCACCAAAGCGTCTGCGTAGTTTTTCAGGCAGATGGGTAAATTCGATTTCCAGCGGTAACGGCAGACGATCGCCGGTAACCACATCCCACAGCATATCAAGATTGCTTACGCTGCCCCGCTCCAGGTCGAACGCCCGAATAAACTCGCGATAGAAGTCTTCCTGACTCTCAATTTCGTCAAAATCAAAGGTATAAATTTTCATTGCCAGCCACCCGGTACAGGCGGGCGGCAAATGCCGCCCTGTCTATTATAATCCCCCGATATGCAGGGTTTTGACTTCCAGAAACTCCTCCAGCCCCAGCACGGACCCTTCGCGGCCCAGCCCGGACTCTTTTACGCCCCCAAACGGACCCAGTTCGGTCGAGACAGCACATTCGTTAATTCCGATCATGCCGCTCTCAATGGCCTGCGAGACGCGGAACACGCGCGAGAGATTCTGGGTATAAAAGTAGGCTGCCAGCCCGTAAGGCGTATTGTTAGCGCGCATAACCACTTCGTCTTCCGACGTGAAGCGGAAGCAGGCGGCAACGGGACCAAAGGTCTCCTCTTCTGCCAGTTTCATGCCTTCATGGCAGTCACCGAGTACGGTTGGCATCCAGAAGTTGCCGCCAAGTTCGTGCGGTTTACCCCCAGCCAGCACCGTGGCGCCCTTCGCTACCGCATCTTCGACGTGCTCACGGACTTTTTCGACAGCCGAAGGCTCAATCAGCGGGCCGACAACGACGCCCTCGTCCAGACCGTTACCCACCTTCAGCGCCTTCACCGCATCGGCAAGTTGATTGACAAACTTGTCATAGACCGTCTCCTGAATATAGAAACGGTTTACGCTGACGCAGACCTGCCCGGCGTTACGGAACTTATTGGCAATCGCGCCTTTGACGGCGGCCTCAATATCCGCGTCCTCGAAAACGATATATGGCGCATTACCGCCCAGCTCCATCGATACCTTTTTCATGGTCTCAGCGGAATTGCGAACCAGCGTTTTCCCGACGGCGGTTGATCCCGTAAACGAGATTTTGCGCACGTCATGGCTGGCCATAATGGCGTCGCTAATTTCTGAGGTGCTCCCCGCGACCGCATTCAGCACACCATCCGGCACACCGGCCTGCTTCGCCAGCGTCAGCAGCGCAAAGGCGCTCAGCGGCGTGTTGTTTGCAGGCTTGATGACGCCGGTACATCCTGCTGCCAGCGCCGGGCCGAGCTTACGGGTGAGCATAGCCATCGGGAAATTCCATGGCGTGATAGCAGCAACCACCCCAACAGGCTCACGAGTGGCCAGAATACGGGAGCCGGGTTTAACCGGAGGAATGATTTCACCGTTGGCGCGCTTAGCCTGCTCGGCAAACCACTGAATGAAGCTGGCAGCATAGTCCACCTCACCTTCAGCCTCTTTCAGCGGCTTGCCCTGCTCGGTAGTCATCAGTCGCCCGAGCCAGCTTTTATTCTCGATAATCAGTTCATACCAGCGATAGAGGATCGTGGAGCGCTCTTTTGCCGTTTTTGCGCGCCATGCGGGAAAGGCCTTCGTCGCGGCCGCAATGGCCTCTTCGGTTTCGGCTTTCCCTGCTTTCGCCACTTTCGCGACCACCTCGCCCGTGGCCGGGTTTAGCACATCAAACGTGGTGTCGAGTGTTTTCCAGATACCGTTGACCAGATACCCGGTCTGAAAAAGAATACTGTCCTGAAGAGCCTGGGTTGTCATGTGTCCTCCCTTCCTGAATGTTTGAACCTGCAAGAATAAGTATAGCCACAAAAAAACCGACGCTTTTGGCGTCGGTTTTCTCTTCGTTAGCTGTCTGTCAGCGCATTCTGGTAGCGGTGCAGCATAAACACCAGCCGCTCTACCGGCTCGGTAACCTGCGGCGGCGCTTCCCAGATCCGCAGTTTCTCCTGGTAGATATCCAGCTCCTCCAGCAGTTGCTTAAAGTAGCGGCGACGTTTGTCATCACTCGATGCCGATATCACATGGTCCGCCGTTCGCCGTAGCTGGCGGTGGTAGGCGGACAAATCGTCGTTGATCGGCACTGGCGCGTTCCGCAGACGCTGGTGCGCGATAATCATGGTTAACGCCAGGCGGAAGCGGGCGACATCGCCCGGGAATTTATTCAGCAACAGGAACAATTGCTGATAGAGCGCCGGCAGGTGGTTCTCCTTGCGCCGCGCGGTGTTGGTAGTCAATGACGATACGGCGGCCGACACAAACTGATTCAGCAGCACACGCCCTGTCCGCGCCTGAGAGTTATCCCGCACCAGCAGGATCACCATCATCGCCAGGAAACAGCCCACCAGCTGACCTAATGCGCTATCCAGGAACTGGCTGAAATGGAAGGTCATCGGGTTATCCAGCACGATGATGTTAATCGTGCTCGCCAGCGCACCCAACGATCCCAGACGGCGTTTTTGTACCTCAATCCCGATAAAGAACGCCATCACCGCCAGGCTGATGCAGAGCAAAAGCATGCTTTGCTGCGTCGAGGGGATAATCACCAGGAAGTAGAGCGCGCCAATGGGTAACGCCGCAATGGTGCCGTACAGAAAATCGATCGCGACCATGCGCGGGTTGGGCAGACGCATCGCCAGCGCGGTGACGACGGCAATCATCACCATCGCGCCGCTGCCGGACGTCCAGCCGGTCCACAGCCAGAACAGCGTGCCGAGTATACAGGCCAGGGTGGTACGCCAGAAGTTAACCATCGCATGATGGCGCTCGGCGGATTCCGGTTTGATCACCACTTCGCCCTGCAATACCTCTTCTTCCGCCGCGCTGATTTTGGTGTTGCTAATCACGCCGCGTTTCAGGAGCAGGTAGCGCGTTGCGGCGCCAACCCAGGTATAAATGGTGACTGGCGTATCCCGTTCTCCTGTCCAGGCAATCACACGACGCATGCGTTTAAGCTGTCGATGCACGTCCTGCACCGTCTCCACGGGCTCATCAAACAGTTCGCGGAAAGTATCCGTTACCACTTCGGGGCGGGTGTTCTGAATCAGGTAGGTTTCACACGCCTGGGTGATCAGCATTAGCGAGACGGTATTGATCGCTTTCAGACGACGATTGGCCCGCTCCCAGCGGGAAGACTCCATATTGAGATTACTGCGCATCCCTTCCAGCGCCTGCGTGCGGCGCACCAGCGCGCTCCAGGCCTTGTCGACCTCTTCGCTGTCGCCGTGCTTAATGCACAGCTGCATGAGCTGGTACTGGGCAACAATCAGCGCGTCCAGCTCACGATCGACTTCCTGCTTGATGGATCGCGGAGAGAAGAGCAGATCTGCGACAATCGCGCAGACGATACCAATGACAATCTCGCTACAACGTTCCACGGCGAACTGCGGAGCAAGCAGCGGTTCACTCTGAATGGTGATGATAATAATCAGCGCGGTATACCCCGCCAGACCCCAGGCGTACGAGTTCTCCACCTTCACCAGCGAAGAGACCCAGGTGCAAAAACCCGCCCAGATACAGCACACAATCAGCATCAGCAGCGGTGTGCGGATCATCAGGATGATAATGGTCAGGGCGGCGATACAGCCGATAAAGGTGCCGATAATACGCAGCATCCCGCGATAGCGAATTGCCCCGGAGTAAGGTTCGCCACCCGCCGCGAAGGCTGGACCGGCGGCGACGATCGCGGCGGTCAGAACGGCCCAGCGCGGCGTTTCAAGCTGGAAATGGAAGCCAACAAACAGCGCCAGCACAATGGCGCATGCCAGCTTCACGGCGAAGCGGATGTGCTGGCTGGCGATGGAAAAAATGCCCATAGCGATCAACCAAACTCGCGCAGGCGATGGGCGATTTGACGGAAGATAGAATCCTGGCTGGCATCACGGTCTTTTTCACCCGTGATCACCACCGTCGCGGTGGTGCCTGCGGGCCAGAGGTTGCTCTGCTGCTCATCCAGACGAATGCGTACCGGTACGCGCTGCGCCAGGCGAACCCACTCGAGGTTAGAATCGACGGTCGCCATCCCTTTTGTATCATTGGTACTGCTGGAGTTGGTCACCCCCGCGGCCACGCTGTCCACGGTTCCCTTCAGGACCCGGTTGCTGCCGAGCGGCGTGATTTCGGCGCGATAGCCCGGACGCACGCCTTCCAGCTTGGTCTCTTCCATATAGGCGAGGACGTAGAAGGAGTTCTGTTTCACCAGCGCCACGGCAGTTGAGCCGCGCGTGATAAACTCACCCGCATAGACGTTGAGGTTGGTCACCCAGCCATCGGACGGCGCGCGGATAACGGTACGTTCCAGATCGAGCTTCGCCAGATCGCGCGTCGCCTGCGCTTTTGCCAGCTGATGCAGCACGGTTTGCAGCACGTTATTAGACTGGTCAATCTCTTCCCGGGACATAGCCTGGATGCCCAGCTTGTTACGGCGACCTGCTTCACGGCGTTTTTCAGCGGCCAGCGCGTTGTAATACGCCACGTCGGCTTCCGCTTCTTCCAGCGCTTTTTGATAGCGCGGCTGGTCGATGGTGAACAGCACCTGATCTTTTTTCACCAGTTGGTTATCGTGGACGTTGACCGCCGTAATGAGACCGGCGACATCGGGCGCTATCGCGACCACCTCCGCGCTGAAACGCGCATCGCGCGTCCACGGGGATTCGGTGTAATAAACCCAGGCGCGAAAAATAGCGATGAACGCCAGGATGACCAGCGCCATAGTGATGGCAGTGCGGGAGATTTTTCTTGTTAGCGTTTTCACATCAACCTCAGACAAACATGCGCGATATTAAATAGAACAGGCAGCAATACAGCGCGGTATTGAACAATGCAGGATGCCAGACGAAATCATAAATCCCGGTAGGGACCAGCACCTTGCGCACCAGCCAGAAGATCGCCAGTGATAAAAGAAGCTCGAAAAATATCGGTGGGAACGACAAACCGAACACCACGATAACGGGAAACAGACTCATGTTGACCTTGATTAAAGAGAGTGCAGGTTACTGGATTTTTAAGCTCGCGCCGCCGCAGGAGAGCAAGAATTGCCGGGCGAGAGTGGCGCAGCCGTTATGTAATTAATAATATATTAACGTAACTGTTATGCTGTTATCTATCATATGTGATCTAAATCACTTTTAAGCCAGAGTGAATAATGGAACGTCTAAAACGCATGTCCGTCTTTGCGAAAGTGGTTGAGCAAGGCTCTTTTACCGCCGCAGCACGTCAGCTACAAATGAGCGTCTCATCCATTAGCCAGACAGTGTCAAAACTGGAAGATGAGCTCCAGGTGAAGCTGCTCAACCGCAGCACCCGCAGCATTGGGCTGACGGAAGCGGGTAAAATTTACTATCAGGGCTGCCGTCGAATGCTGCATGAGGTGCAGGATGTTCACGAGCAGCTTTATGCCTTTAACAACACGCCTATCGGCACGCTGCGTATCGGGTGTTCTTCAACTATGGCACAAAATGTTCTCGCTGCCATGACGGCGGAAATGCTTAAAGAGTATCCCGGTTTAACCGTTAATCTGGTAACGGGCATTCCGGCACCGGACCTGATTGCCGATGGGTTAGACGTGGTGATCCGCGTTGGCGCGTTGCAGGACTCGAGCCTGTTCTCGCGTCGACTGGGCAGCATGCCGATGGTGGTCTGCGCTTCGAAAAGCTATCTGGCACAGTATGGCGTGCCGGAAAAACCTGCCGACCTGAGCAACCACTCGTGGCTGGAATACAGCGTTCGGCCAGATAACGAATTTGAACTGATCGCGCCGGAAGGGCTTTCCACTAAACTGCTGCCTGAAGGCCGCTTCGTGACCAACGATCCGATGACCATCTCACGCTGGCTGGTGGCCGGAGCCGGGATCGCCTACGTACCGCTGATGTGGGTGATCAACGAGATCAACAGCGGCGTGCTGGAGATCCTCTTCCCGCGCTACCAGTCCGATCCGCGTCCGGTGTACGCGCTCTATACCGAAAAGGACAAGCTGCCGCTGAAGGTGCAGGTCTGTATTAACTATCTGACGGACTATTTTGTGGAAGTGGCGGAGCTGTTTCAGGGCATGCGAGGCAGAAGGAAGGAATAATCAATTTATTCCTGAACGTAAATGACAGATGAATATAACCAGGATGGATCCCTTGTTCATTCAGGAATATTCCTTCGCCACTATCAGGAATAGATAATTGACACTACCGCCGCCAGCCTATTACTTTATATGCAGTCTGCTCGTCAGACTGTTATTAATTTGTTACTGATATGAATAATAAAATGCATTCCGCAGGATGACGTTAAACAAGGAAAAGACATGAATCTGTTTGAACAAACGCTGCCTTCACGCAGGCGCTATGGACTCGCCGCGTTCATCGGTTTAATTGCAGGGATCGTCTCCGCTTTTGTCAAATGGGGAGCCGAAGTGCCACTTCCGCCACGCAGTCCCACCGATTTATTCACCGGCGCATGCGGACCTGAGCAATTAATAAGAGCCGCAAGCCAGATTGACTGCTCCCGCAATTTTTTAAACCCTCCCTATGTATTTTTACGCGACTGGCTGGGCGTTGCTGATCCTAACGCAGCCGTTTATACATTTGCCGGACATATATTTAACTGGGTCGGTGTGACCCATATTATTTTCTCAATCGTCTTCGCTGTTGGGTATTGCGTTGTTGCGGAAGTCTTTCCGAAAATTAAACTCTGGCAGGGTTTGCTGGCGGGTGCGTTAGCCCAGCTTTTTGTGCATATGATCTCCTTCCCGCTGATGGGTCTGACGCCACCGCTGCTTGAGTTGCCGTGGTATGAACACGTGTCAGAGATCGTGGGGCATCTGGTCTGGTTCTGGTCGATCGAAATCATTCGTCGTGACTTGCGTAACCGCATTACTCACGAGCCTGATCCAGAGATACCGCTGGGTAACTTACGTTAAAAAAAAGGCGCTACATCTGTAGCGCCTTTTTTAAGCATCCTAAGATCAGGCCGTGCCGCCCACCGTCAGATTATCCACTTTCAGCGTAGGCTGACCGACGCCCACAGGCAGGCTCTGGCCCTCTTTGCCGCAAACGCCCACGCCGTTATCCAGTTTCAGGTCGTTACCGACCATGGAAATCTGCTGCATGGCCTCAATGCCGGAGCCAATCAGGGTTGCGCCCTTCACCGCTTTGGTCACTTTGCCCTTCTCAATCAGATACGCCTCTGAGGTAGAGAAGACAAATTTGCCGGAGGTGATATCCACCTGACCGCCGCCAAAGTTTGGCGCGAAGATACCGTAATCAACGGATTCGATAATCTCCTGCGGCGTGGACTGGCCCGGCAGCATGTAAGTATTGGTCATGCGCGGCATCGGCAGATGTGCGTAGGATTCACGACGGCCGTTACCCGTCGGCGCAACGCCCATCAGGCGCGCGTTAAGCTTGTCCTGCATGTAGCCTTTCAGTACGCCGTTTTCGATCAGCACGTTGTACTGACCCGGCGTACCTTCATCGTCGATAGAAATCGAGCCGCGACGGTCGAGCATGGTGCCATCATCCACCACGGTACACAGCTCTGAGGAGACAAGCTGCCCCATCTGACCGCTGAATACGGACGTCCCGCGACGGTTGAAATCACCTTCCAGGCCGTGACCGACCGCTTCGTGCAGCAGCACGCCCGGCCAGCCTGCGCCCAGTACCACCGGCAACGTACCGGCGGGTGCAGCCACGGCAGACAGGTTGACCAGCGCCATGCGCACGGCTTCTTTTGCCCATGCATCCGCGCGGGCTTCGCCGTCGACATCACCCAGGAACCAGTCATAACCAAAACGACCGCCGCCACCGCTGGAGCCGCGCTCGCGCTTGCCGTCGTCTTCAACCTGCACGCTGACAGAGAGACGCACCAGCGGGCGAACATCCGCCGCCAGGGTACCGTCCGTCGCCGCCACCAGGATCAGTTCATAAATACCGGTCAGGCTGGCAGAGACTTCCTGCACGCGTTTATCCGCCGCGCGAGCCACTTTGTCCACGCGACGAAGGATGTCCAGCTTCTCTTCGCGGCTCATGCTTTGCAGCGGGTCGATGCTGGTATAGAGCGCAGCGTGCTGCACTTCACCCAGCGTTTTCACCCGTCCGTCGCCCGTATCGCGCACAATGGTTCGCGCCGCCTGCGCGCTCTGCTCCAGCGCGGCCAGGCTTATCTGGTCTGCATAGGCAAAACCGGTTTTTTCGCCGCTGACGGCGCGCACGCCGACGCCCTGGTCAATGTTATAAGAGCCATCTTTAATGATGCTGTCTTCTAAAACCCAGGATTCGTGATAGCTCGACTGGAAATAGAGATCGCCGTAGTCGAGGCGGCGTTCGGTCAGTTGACCAAGAATGGAGAACAGGTCCTGATGGCTCAGGCCGTTCGCTGCGAGCAAATGTTCACTTACCAGGTTCAGACTCATCTATTGCTACTCGTTCGTTGCCGCCCGTGGCGGTATAAAGATCGTATTTATTGAGAGTGAGGCAATTACCTGCCCACGTCAAATCATTGCTGTGCTTCTTTGCGCGGCTGGCGCAGCACCTCATTAATCTGTGGTTTATCAACCGGCCCGGTGATGCGATAGCGCAGAATCGAGACTTTGCTCCAGAGCGGTCCCAGCACTTTACTGGCCGCAAACACCGCCGCCCCGACGATCGGATTGACCACAAAGGCTGCCGCAACGCCCACGCTTGCGGAAATCTCCGGCGCCACCACGGCTTCCATATCCAGCTCGCGGCGCACGAGATCCACTGACCCTTTCATCGCGATATCCGCTTCCAGGCCGTCCACCAGCGTGTCGTCGGTGTGCAGAACGCCGTCTTTGATCCACGCCGTGCTGCGAATGGAATCGTAGTAGAAACCTTCGCTGAAGGTGTCGCTAAAGTCGAAGCGCAGCTTGCGCAGCAGCGCGTCAAAACTCAGCAGACGCAGGATCTGCCCGGCGCGCCCCGTGCTCACATCGGCAATCTCACCCTTACCGAAGTGGGTTTTCAGGATGCCGTTAAGCGAAGCTTCATCGGGTGTCCATGGCGCTGCGCGCCAGTGCAGATCGTAATTCACATCGAAGGACGATCCGCGAAGCGGCGTGCTAATGCCGAAGAAGTTAGCTGCGGCGTCCAGCTTGTTGCCTTTAATATCGCCTTTCAGCGAGGTGCGCTGTTCACCCGGTTTGTTCACCCATTCGCCAGCGGCAGTCATGCGGCCAAAGCCGGTATCCACCAGCCCACCAGAGAGGCTCAGCGTATTGCCCTGAATAGCAAAATCACCGTCGATACGGCCATATTTTTGCCCCCACAGCCAGCACTCCGCACAGCGCAACTGGAGATCGGGCCAGCCGCTGAAATCCACGCGCGACCTCCCACTGCCACTGACAGGAGAAGCGCTTGTCGACTCTGCTTTAGACGCCGTAAAGGTCGGATTGTAATAGAGATAACGGATAGCCGCCTGCCATGGCGCGTGATCGCGCATGGTCAACGAACCGTTGATCTCACGCCCCTGCGCCTCGACCTTTGAGCCGTTTACCGTTGGCCGGGAGACAATACTCAGGTTGTTCCACTGCTGCCCGCCCAGCGTCAGCGCAGGCGTGCGCAAGGTAATGGACTGTGGGAACTGCGCCGTTTGGTCGACGTTTTGCCCGACACCTTTCTGGAACAGTGCCAGCCACTCTGCGCCATCCATCGGCGGGAGATTCAGTTCAACGCCCGCCTGCTCCGGCAGCGGCGGCGTGGTACGGCTGTCCGTCGTCCAGATCGCTCTGTCCAGCGTCAGCTTGCGGTTAAGCAGCCAGCGGCTGTTGAAGTGGTTTGTTCCACCAGCGTTTCCGGTTAAATCGAAGCTGTTAAGGTTGCCCGCAACCTTAACATTGACGGGCAATGCTTCACCGCTTTTCTTATTCAGCGGCGCGGGAAGTTGGCTGCTGAGGTTTTTCAGATCGCCCGTAATGTCGACGTTATAGCGCGCACCGGCATGATAAGGCAGGTCGATGGCGACCTTGCCATTCCACGACACCGCGCCGTCCACCGCATTCTCAATCGGCTTCGGCAGAACATCCATGCGTGACGGCTGCCAGTTCGCGTCCATATTGACCGCCACCTGGTAGGCTTTATCGCCCTCGGTGGTGGAGAAATCGATATTGACGGGTTGATTGAACCAGGTCGCTTTCAGCGGCTCACTTTTCAGCGTGCCGTTAACAAAGCTGAACTGACCGCTGAGGTTTTTCAGCGTGCTGTCCAGCGGCTTGATATAGAGGCTGTTGTTATTAAGGCTAACGTCGCCTTTGGCGGTGGTCATTTCACCGTCCAGCGGGATATCCAGATGTAAGCGAGCATTCACATCGCCATCTAACTGCAACTGCTGAAGGGTGGCTGCCAGGGAGTCATTCAGCGGCGTATCTTCAAAGTACGGGCCAACCGCTTTACCTGGCCCCTTAATATCCGCATCAATCAGCAGTTTCTCTTTGGAGTAATCCGGGATGTTTGCCGTCAGGTTGCTTGCCGTTACGCCGCCCAGCGCAACGCTGTCCGTCTTCATCCACAGGCCGTCATTCAGGAAGTTGAGTTCAATATCCAGATTCTTCAGCGCCGGCCAGTCCGGCTGGAAGGCATAGGTGGCGTTGCGTAGAGGCACCAGAACCTGGAACTGGCCTTCGTTGTGCTTATACGGGAACAGGTGCGGGTTGCCGCCGTAGACCAGCGTGGCGTTATCCGCCTGGCCGCCCTGAATAGCGCCGCTGAGATAGTCCACCAGCGCTTTCCCCATCAGGTTTTCCGGGAAGTAGCGCCACGCCTGCGAACCGTCATCCGTGCTGATGCCCGCCAGAATACCCAACCACGGCTCATCGCCTTCAGGCTGTAGATAACGGAAATTACCGCGGGCATGTACCGCTTTGGCTTTCACATCGATATCGCGGCCATCGAGCTGAAAACCTTTGTCATTCTTCAGCCAGTTGAGGGTGGCATTTCCCTTTTCGATCTCCAGTGGCGCACGGAAGACCGTTTCGTACGGCATTTTCGCGTCCTGCATTTCTGCCGTCAGCCTGCCGTTTTCCACGCTTCCTTCCAGTTTACCGCTGAAGTGCTCGGCACCCGGCAGCAGTTTCCACTGTTTCCATGCGAGATTTTTCCATGCCGCCTGAAAACGCGTCTTTTCCGTAGCCTGGAGCGGAATATCCAGCGCCAGCCGGTTTATCTGCCCGCTCGGCTGCGTCGCCAGCCAGATTTCGCCCAGCTCCGGGGAGAGTTTTGCGGCCATTGAACGCAGCCCTTCGATCGCCGTCAGATCCAGGTTACTGGCGCGGATACGCAGCTCGTCGCTGCGTTTACCGTTTATCCCGCCGACGTCCTGCTCCGGCATCCACGCCAGCGTCAGCGCGCCGCGCGGCCAGGGTTTGTTATCCATGGAGATGCGCGTATCCGGAATAGCGAACTGCCAGCCGCCTTTATCCTGCGTCACGTGTGCGGTGAGGTTATCGACGGAAAGTTGATGCTGATGGTTTTCCCCTTTCCAGCTCGCGCCCCCCTGCTTAAGCCAGATATCGCCGCTGGCGAACGTCCCGTTCGTCAGGGTCATCCAGCCTTCCAGGCTGAAGCGCGCGGTCTCCAGCTGCATGTTCTGCTGTAGCCACTCACCGAGCCACGGCTTCACGTCCACGTCGTCCGCCTGTAGCCACACCCTGCCGTTGTTCAGCAAGCCATTGTCGTCACGCAGATCCATCCGCACCTGCATAACGCCGTGCTGCCCGTTCAGGCTGGAGAGATTCACCTGCCCCTCGGCGCGGTGGCGATCTTTCCCGTTTAACCAGGTCAGCTGTGGGATCGCCAGCTCAGCGCGCTGGCCGGAAAGAGTAATAAAGCTCACTTCGCTGTCGCGCAGATCGAAATGATCGAACTGCCGCAGGAACAGATCGCTGATACGGCTGGTTTCCAGCCCCCGATCGCTGTCGCCGCTTCGCAGCGGCGTGTTAGTCATCAGCTGAAGTTGCCAGAAGGTGAGATCGCGAAACTGCCAGCGCAGATGCAGCAGGCTTTGCCAGATATCCAGCGCCAGGGTGACGCGTTTGATTTTGAGGTGGCCGCCATCTTTCAGGCCGGCGCTGATATCCCGGGCATCTAGCGTCGGGCCAAAGTTCTGCCAGCTTGCCTCGATATGACTCACGTCCACCGGCAGGCCGGTGGCGGATTCGATTTTTGCCAGGATCTGCGGACGCCAGCTGTCCAGATGCGGCAAGGCGAGACGCAGCCCGCTCACGAGCAGCGCGACAATCACGACCAGCGTTGCCCCTGTAAGCAGTAAAATCCCCGGCAATCGCCTCACGCGTCTCTCCTTGTCAGCCTTAAATCTCGCAGCGAACTGCGTTTACATCATGACGACGTCAAACTGCTCCTGGTTATAGAGCGGCTCAATTTGTACTTTTACCTGTTTGCCGACAAAGATTTCCACTTCTGCCAGCGCGTGCGACTCTTCCCCTTTCAGGGCCTCCGCCACCGCAGGGGAAGCATAGACCAGAAAACGGTCTGAGTCGTAGGCATGATGGACACGGACAATCTCACGCATGATCTCGTAGCAGACCGTCTCCACCGTCTTTACCGTTCCGCGTCCATGGCAGGTTGGACACTCATTACACAGGACATGTTCCACGCTTTCGCGGGTCCGTTTCCGGGTCATTTCCACCAGACCGAGCTGCGAGAAGCCATTGATGCTGGTTTTCACGCGGTCCTTACTCAGCGCCTGCTCCAGGGAGTGCAGCACGCGACGGCGGTGATCTTCATTGTTCATATCGATAAAGTCGATGATGATAATGCCGCCGAGATTACGCAGGCGAAGCTGGCGCGCGATGGCCTGCGTCGCTTCTATGTTGGTGTTGAAGATGGTGTCATCGAGGTTGCGATGGCCGACAAACGCGCCGGTGTTGATGTCGACGGTGGTCATCGCTTCGGTTTGATCGATGATCAGATAGCCACCCGATTTCAGCTCAACCTTACGCTCCAGCGCACGCTGGATTTCGTTTTCAACGTCATAGAGGTCAAATATCGGCTGGCGTCCGGTGTAATGCTCCAGCAGCCCCGGCATTTCCGGGATGTACTCGGCGGTGAACTCCAGTAAGGCTTCATACGTCAGACGGGAGTCCACGCGGATGCGGTCAAGCTGGGCGTCGGCGAAATCACGTAATACGCGCTGAGCGAGCGCCAGCTCACCGTACAGCCTGTAGCGGGTCTGGTTGCGTTTTTTACGCTCCATCACTTTGGTCCAGACGCGCTTCAGGTAGGCCGCATCCGAGGCCAGATCTTCTTCGCTGATCCCTTCCGCCGCGGTACGGATAATAAACCCGCCCTGCTCGTCGCAGTAGGCGCTGACCACCTTTTTCAGGCGCTCACGCTCGCTTTCGCTCTCAATGCGCTGTGACACGCCGACGTGCGACGCCCCCGGCATAAAGACCAGATAGCGTGAAGGCAGGGTGATGTCGGTGGTCAGACGCGCGCCTTTGGTGCCCAGTGGATCTTTTACCACCTGCACCATCAGATCCTGGCCCTGACGCACCAGCTCAGAGATGTCGCGCACGGCAAATTGCTTTTGCTCTTCGCCTGCCACACATTCGGTGTGCGGCATGATATCGGAGGCATGTAAAAACGCCGCCTTATCGAGCCCAATATCTACAAAAGCCGCCTGCATACCCGGCAGGACACGACTGACACGACCTTTGTAGATATTGCCTACGATTCCGCGTCGCGCTTCACGCTCAATATGAATTTCCTGGAGAATGCCACCATCAATGTAGGCCACACGGGTTTCCGATGGCGTTACGTTTACCAACAATTCAGCCGTCATAATTATCCCTTCCCTCACGCAGTGAGTTAAAATTGCTCAGCAACTCATACGTTTCCACCAGCGGTAAGCCGACTACGGCGTGATAGCTGCCATTTATCTTCCTGACAAAACAGCCACCCAACCCTTGAATACCGTATGCACCTGCTTTATCCATAGGTTCACCGCTGGCGATATAGCCGGCGATCTCCTCGTCGGTGAGGACTCTGAACGTCACTTCCGTTACCACAAGGCAATCCAGAACGTACTGGCTATCAGCCAGCGCTACCGCCGTCATCACCTGATGGGTTTGTCCGGACATATTACGCAGCATCCGCGCCGCATGGTCTGCGTCGCGAGGTTTCTCAAGCACCTCACCATTGAGAATGACGATGGTATCCGCACCCAGCACCGGTAAGTCACGCGGCACGCATGCAACGCCCGCCTGCGCTTTTTCACGCGCCAGACGAGAGACATACTGCTGAGCGCTTTCACCCTCAGCACGTTTTTCTTCGATACCGGTAACGATGCGTTCGAAGGAGACACCCAACTGCGCGAGCAGTTCCTGGCGACGCGGAGAACCGGAGGCAAGATACAAAGACGTCATAGAAACCTTTTATTGCACGGCAAACTGCTGGCGAATTTTACGCATCAGCAGGAACAGCCACGGCCAGAGCACACCGTTTACTACACTACTCCAGAACACTTCCGGTCGGAAAGAGACGTTGATCACTAAAAACTCTGCCCAGAAAACAACGATATCCGCAGCGAGCGACAACAACATCACTACCAGCGCCTGTTGCCAGAGCGCAAGGTTACGAAAGAGCTGGAATTTGAGTGCGACGAGATACGCAATAATGCTCATGGATAAGGCGCGGACGCCAAGCGTAGAGCCACTGATAAGATCCAGTATGGCACCCATCACAAAACCTGTGCCGACATTTACGCGGTGCGGCAGGGCAAGGATCCAGTAGAGCAAAATGAGCAATACCCAGTTTGGCCGGAAAACAAGAATGTCGTCCGGCCAGGGCATAATTTGCAGCAACAGTGCAACGAGGAATGAGAGCCAGATTACCCAGCGCCCCTGGCTACGATAACTGGCCACTACTGCCCTCCACCCGAGACTTGCGGCGGTGGGGGGGCATCCGGCAGCGGCTGCGTTAACCCCGTCGCCGGAGCCGGTACGGGTGCAGGTGGTCCCATCGCATCCGGCGCAGGCAGCACCTGCGGCATCATCTGCATCAGGCGTTCGTTGGCCACGCGATGCACATCTTCCGGGGTCATCGGATTAGCGCCGTTACGATCGGCGCCCCACAGCAGCAACAGGTAGCGCAAACGCTGCAAGCCGGCCGTTGGACGCGCCTGAATCACAGTGTAGGCACGCTGAGTGTCGAGCTTCACGGAAGAGACAACCGCAACCGGGTAGCCCTCAGGGAAACGACCGCCCAGACCGGACGTCACCAGCACGTCGCCCACGCGGATATCCGTGTTGGCGGGCAGGTGTTCCAGTTGCAGATCGTCCGTGCAGCCATTACCGGCGGCAATCACGCGAATATCGTTACGCAGCACCTGAATCGGCAGTGCATGGGTGGCATCGCAAATCAGCAGCACGCGGCTGGTCAGTTTGGCAACCGCCACAACCTGGCCCACGACGCCCTTATCGCTGATGACAGGCTGACCTTCGTATACGCCGTTCACGCTGCCTTTATCAATCACCACCTGATCGCTGTACGGATCGTTTACGGTGGAGATTACCTGGGTGACCATTTTCTGTTCATCCTGGCGCAGCGGCGAGCCGAGCAGTTCGCGCAGACGGGCGTTTTCCTGCTTATATTGCCCCAGCATCAGCAGCTCGCTATTTTTCAGCAGCAGTTCCTGGCGTAACGCACGGTTTTCGAGTTCGAGCTGGTCACGCGATGAGAGCGTTTGCGACACGGAGTCGAGCAGTTCACGGGGACCATTTGAAATAAAGTAGAAAGGACTGACGGCGGTATCCATGTACGTTCGGATCTGGCTGAACGTACCGAGGCGGCTATCGGCAATAATGACCCCGAGCGCAACCAGAACCGCCAGGATCAGGCGAAACTGTAGCGACGGGCCACGGCTAAAAATTGGCTTCATAGGCTATGCGTATTCTCGCGTCAGAGAGA
The DNA here is from genome assembly GCF_014930525.1 of Enterobacter cloacae complex sp. S1. Lineage (NCBI taxonomy): Bacteria > Pseudomonadati > Pseudomonadota > Gammaproteobacteria > Enterobacterales > Enterobacteriaceae > Enterobacter > Enterobacter cloacae complex sp. S1. Next base: position 22,688 of record NZ_JADBRE010000004.1, on the reverse strand, counting down.
AAGGGTAGCGAATTGCTACCCTCTCACACCCGACTACTCTTCGCTAAACAAGTCGCCGCCGTGCATGTCGATCATTTCCAGCGCCTTGCCACCACCACGGGCGACGCAAGTCAGTGGATCTTCTGCAACTACGACAGGAATACCTGTCTCTTCCATTAACAGGCGGTCGAGGTTACGCAGCAGCGCACCACCACCGGTCAGAACCATACCGCGCTCGGAGATATCGGAGGCCAGCTCTGGCGGGCACTGTTCCAGCGCAACCATCACCGCGCTCACGATGCCGGTCAGCGGCTCCTGCAACGCTTCCAGGATTTCGTTGGAGTTCAGGGTGAATCCGCGTGGCACGCCTTCCGCCAGGTTACGACCGCGAACTTCGATCTCGCGTACTTCATCACCCGGATAGGCAGAACCGATTTCATGCTTGATGCGCTCTGCGGTTGCTTCACCGATCAGAGAGCCGTAGTTACGGCGAACGTAATTGATGATGGCTTCGTCGAAACGGTCGCCGCCGATACGCACGGAAGAGGAGTACACCACACCGTTCAGGGAGATAACGGCCACTTCAGTGGTACCGCCACCGATATCCACCACCATAGAACCGGTAGCCTCAGAAACCGGCAGACCCGCACCAATTGCCGCAGCCATCGGTTCTTCAATCAGGAACACTTCACGCGCACCGGCACCCTGAGCGGATTCACGGATCGCACGGCGTTCAACCTGGGTTGCGCCAACCGGCACACACACCAGCACGCGCGGGCTTGGGCGCATGAAGCTGTTGCTGTGAACCTGCTTGATGAAGTGCTGAAGCATTTTTTCGGTCACGAAGAAGTCAGCAATAACGCCGTCTTTCATAGGGCGGATCGCGGCGATGTTGCCCGGCGTACGGCCCAGCATCTGCTTCGCATCATGACCTACTGCGGCCACGCTTTTTGGCGAGCCGGCACGATCCTGACGAATGGCCACAACGGAAGGCTCATTCAATACGATGCCTTGTCCTTTTACATAAATAAGGGTATTCGCGGTACCCAGGTCAATGGACAGGTCATTGGAAAACATGCCACGAAATTTTTTCAACATACTAAGGGATAATCCTGAAAGCTGGGGCGGAAAACAAAATCCGCTTACTTTACCAACCACACGCAGCAGCGACAAGGCGCAAAAATCGTCTGCTACGGTGAAAATTAGTGCAGCACGTTTCCTTTGTTACAAATTCATCCCCTGAATCCCTCAGGGCTGAGTAAACAGCAGCGTCCCTCACTTACACTTGTAACCCACTAAAGGTCGTTCACTGGCTTTTATGCTCGTCTTACTCAAAGCTACAGGCGCGATATTCTACGTGAAAACAAAGTAAACGGCAGGTCAAACAGAGTATCTTTGCAAATATTTTTTCACATTGGTGTCAAGCGGCTGAGAGGCGGCAAAAAAATCCCCCTGACCGCCCGTCACGCCGCGCTCTGTCAACATCTGCCATTCACTACGTGAACGTACGCCTGTGGCAAATACTTGCGTTTGCGTTCCTTTGCACGCTTCCACCAGGCTTTGTACCAGCAGCTGGTTTTCCGTGCGTTTTTCAATATTCCTTACCAGACCCGGATGCAGCTTCAATAATTCAACATCCAGCTCTTTGATCCAGCGGGTGCTCACCAGCGTCAAACCCGCCTGGGTTACCGCCACGCGAGCCCCAAGCGCATTGATTAAACGCACTACCGGGCGCAACCGGCTGATGTGTTGACCTACATCTGCCTCTGCAAGTTCAAAAATAATGCGTTTGCGTTGCGATTTTTCGCATTGCATTAACGTGTCACGTAACCAGCGCTGGAAACGCGGACGGATCAGCGATTCGACGGTCACCTGTAAAGCCAGATTTTCTTCAGGCCAGTACGATAAAAACGGAATGAGGCGGGTGATTTGCTGACGGTCATACTCTTCGGACAATCCGAATTGCAACACCATGGGCAGATATTCCGCGGAGATAACCTCTTCAGTGCCATCAAAAATACGGCACATCAGCTCACGATGATGAACATGACCATTCTTCATGACCGCCGGTTTTTGATAGATGCGCGGTCCGCCCCGGCTAAGCATCTGTTCAATCAGGGTTCGCCAGCGCACGTTGCCGCGCCCTTTCTCCGGCAGCGTATCATCATAGACTGCCCAGCCGTTCGCCCCCTGCAATACGGCGTTACGCGTGGCCGCTTCCGCATGTTCCATCACCTGCTCCGTCGACTGACCGCCGCGCCAGGCACAGATGCCCATATGCACCATATCGTCTCTGTCGAGCATTTTGCTCTGGGGCAGCGCATCGACGGCTTTCAGCAGCTGGCTGGCGATACTCTCGGACTCCTTTAAGGTGCGATGCGGCAGCAAGACGGCAAAATCGCTGCGGTGGTAGCGTGCCAGTAACGCGCCGGGGTAGCGCATAATAAAGGTGGACAGCAGGTTAATCAGCGTAAAGAGGTTCTCTTCCGCCACGCGCTGACCCCAGGTATCACTGAGCAGATCGAAGTCGGGCAGGCGAATCATCATTACCACGCCATGCGTACCCACCTTTTCGGGGTCATCAAGAAGGGTAGCCAGCTGATTATCAAAGAAGAGACGGTTGTTGAGGCCCGTTTTGTTATCCTGCGCGGCGTAAGAGCGAATCAACGTGTCCATACGGCTACGCTGATCGCTGGCAAACTGGATTTCGGAGAGCAGCACGTCCAGGGCGCTACTGGTGCGTGATGGCCATTCATAAACCGATCCCCGCACCTGCGGACCCCGTTCGCCATTCAGTATCCGCACGGAGCGTGTTTCCAGCAGTTCCTGGCCGGAAAGTTGACGACGCTGCCAGCGAACGGCGAGGAAAATCAGCAGTACGATAAAGGCAACGGCGATGGTTAAGGGCGCGGTGGTCATAAGCGAGCGTAAATAGTTGCTCATCGGATCCTGGTACATCAGATGAATTGTCATACCCGGATGTTTAAGTGAATTAACCGTGACGTCCCGATACTGATCTACCGTGCCGGCAGGACGATAGCTGCCCTGGCGGGTATGGCTGAAAACGGTCTGCTTCCCCTGTTTAATGTCGATCTGCACGATATCCACAGGCACCATTAACTCATCCAGCTCACGCGAAAGCGCCGGGAAGGAGGTTGCAATCAGGCGAGTGTCGATAACCGATGCAACCGATTCAACCCGGTTAACCAGCTTATCCTGGATGGCATTGTAAAAGCTCAGCGAGCAGCCGATTAGCGTGACAAATATGGTCAGCCCCGTCAGCAAGGTGATAAAAGCTGAGAACTTCGTCGTTAATCGCATCCTTGAGATTACTCCGTGGGTTGAAGGGGGGTGCAAGTGAGCACTAACTTGCATTTCAAATGCGGCATACTACCAAACCTGGCGTATCTGGCAATTTATTGCGTTAAATCGGCACTGCGTTTCATTGAGCGAGTATAGTCATCAGAACGTATTTTCCCATCATCAAACCTAGTGAGGACCGTGTATGCAGGCTTTGATCTTAGAACAGCAGGACGGCAAAACCGTTGCCTCAGTGCAAGCCATCGAGGAGAGCCGCCTGCCGGAGGGCGACGTGACCGTAGATATCGACTGGTCCAGCCTGAACTATAAGGATGCGCTGGCCATTACGGGAAAAGGTAAAATCATCCGAAATTTCCCGATGGTGCCAGGAATCGACTTTGCAGGCCGCGTGCATACCAGTGAAGATCCACGTTTTCACGCCGGACAGCAGGTGCTGCTCACCGGCTGGGGCGTAGGTGAAAACCACTGGGGCGGACTGGCAGCGCAGGCGCGCGTAAAAGGTGACTGGCTGGTCCCGATGCCGAAAGGCCTGGACGGTCGTAAGGCGATGATCATCGGCACGGCAGGTTTCACCGCCATGCTGTGCGTGATGGCGCTGGAAGAGGCCGGGATCCGCCCTGACTCTGGCGAAATTGTCGTCACCGGCGCCAGCGGCGGCGTGGGCAGCACGGCCGTCACGCTGCTGCACAAGCTGGGGTATCAGGTCGCCGCTGTCTCAGGCCGCGAAAGTACGCATGATTATCTACGTCAATTGGGCGCAAGCCGCATTCTGAGCCGCGATGAATTCGCCGAGACCCGCCCGCTGGAAAAACAGGTCTGGGCTGGCGCAGTAGATACCGTCGGCGACAAAGTGCTGGCGAAGGTGCTGGCGCAAATGAATTACGGCGGCTGCGTGGCGGCCTGTGGTCTGGCGGGCGGTTTTGCCCTGCCGACGACGGTGATGCCATTTATTCTGCGTAATGTGCGTCTTCAGGGTGTCGATTCGGTCATGACCCCAGCCGAGCGGCGGGCTGAGGCCTGGGAACGTCTGGTGCAGGATCTGCCAGCCTCATTCTTTGACCAGAGCGCCACTGAGATTACCCTGAGCCAGGCGCCAGAGTTCGCCAATAAAATCATGGACAACCAGTTCCACGGACGTGCGCTGGTTAAAATCGCCTAATCTTCAAATTTTCGTGACATATTCGCGCTAACCCTCCTCCTCCGTCATGCTTAGAAAAACGCCTGACGGAGGATGCCATGAAAACCCGAAAACTGACGGAAGCCGACGTAACGTCTGAATCTGTCTTTATGCTACAGCGCCGCCAGATCCTGAAAATGCTTGGCATCAGCGCCGCCACCCTGACGCTCACCCCTGCGGCCCATGCCGATCTGCTCGACTGGTTTAAGGGCAACGATCGCCCGAAAGCCCCCTCCGGCGCACCGCTTAACTTCACCAAACCGACGCAGTGGCAGAATAAACTGGCGCTGACGCCGGAAGATAAAGTCACCGGCTATAACAACTTCTATGAGTTTGGTCTCGATAAGGCCGATCCTGCCGCCAACGCCGGGAGCATGAAAACCGATCCCTGGACGCTGAAGATAGATGGCGAGGTGGCAAAACCGCTGACGCTGGATCATCATGACCTCACCACCCGCTTCCCACTTGAAGAACGCATTTACCGTATGCGCTGTGTGGAAGCCTGGTCGATGGTGGTGCCGTGGGTAGGTTTCCCTTTGCATAAACTGCTGGCGCTGGTTGAGCCCACCAGCAACGCGAAGTATGTTTCCTTCCAGACGCGCTACGCCCCGGACGAGATGCCAGGCCAGAAGGATCGGTTTATCGGCGGCGGGCTGGAGTATCCCTACGTTGAAGGTTTACGTCTCGACGAAGCCATGCATCCGCTTACGCTGCTTACCGTTGGGGTTTACGGCAAAGCGCTGCCGCCGCAAAACGGGGCGCCCATTCGCCTGACCGTACCGTGGAAATACGGTTTCAAGGGCATCAAATCGATCGTCAGCATTAAGCTCACCCGTGAACGCCCCCCCACCACCTGGAACCTGGCAGCGCCTGACGAGTATGGTTTTTTTGCCAACGTTAACCCGCACGTTGACCATCCGCGCTGGTCGCAGGCAACGGAACGTTTTATCGGCTCCGGCGGCGCGCTGGATGTTAAACGCCAGCCAACGCTGCTGTTTAACGGCTATGCGGATGAGGTGGCACCCCTCTACCGTGGGCTGAATTTACGGGAGAACTTCTAAGTGCGTTTAACGGCAAAGCAGATAACCTGGCTGAAGGTACTCCTGCATTTAGCAGGATTGCTCCCCTTTATCTGGCTCTTCTGGGCAGCCAGCCAGGGACAGTTCAGTGCCGATCCGGCGAAAGATATTCAGCATTTTACGGGTCGGATGGCTCTGAAATTTTTGCTGGCGACCTTGCTCGTCTCACCGCTGGCGCGCTACGCTAAACAGCCATTATTGATACGCACCCGTCGGCTTTTAGGGCTATGGTGTTTTGCCTGGGCGACGCTGCATCTCACCAGCTACGCCCTGCTGGAACTGGGCATTAACAACCTGGCACTCCTTGGCAGCGAACTGGTGACGCGTCCCTATCTGACGCTGGGTATCGTAAGCTGGCTGGTTTTACTGGCGCTGGCGCTGACATCCACGCAGTATGCGCAGCGAAAACTGGGTCGACGCTGGCAACTGCTGCACAACTTCGTCTATCTTGTCGCGATCCTCGCCCCTATTCATTACCTGTGGTCGGTGAAGATTTTATCCCCTCAGCCGGTCATCTACGCCCTGCTGGCCCTGGCTCTTTTAGCGTGGCGTTACAAGAAGTTCCGCCAGTGGTTGCGATAGTTCACGAAACTGTGCGTTTTCCCGCAGATTATTTATCAACCGCGAATCTTTTTCGGATAGCGGTTGATAATCTTCCCTGATAAGACCAGTATTTAGCTGCCAAATGCTACGAAATCGTTATAATGTGCGACTTCGGTTTTCCGGACAGGGGTTTTAGGCCTCTGAAAGGGTGACAATTGCGCTTTGAGGGTATATGTTGTTTTTTACCCGAAAATCGCAGGAGATAGCGGCACAATGGCTGACAAATTCCAAATTTTAGTATTGAACGGTCCGAACCTGAACATGCTCGGCACCCGTGAGCCAGAGAAGTACGGCACGCTGACATTGAGCGAAATTGTTAACCGTCTGAGTACGGAAGCAGCCTCGCTGAATGTGGATTTGGACCATTTTCAGTCAAACGCGGAGTACGCAATCATCGACCGTATTCATCAGGCTAAAGACACTGTGGACTATATCCTGATCAATCCGGCCGCGTTTACGCACACCAGTGTTGCTATACGCGACGCACTGCTCGCGGTGAGTATCCCGTTTATCGAGATCCACCTGAGTAACGTGCACGCCCGAGAGCCGTTCCGCCACCATTCCTACCTGTCAGATATCGCCGCTGGCGTGATTTGTGGGCTGGGTGCAGACGGCTATTCATACGCTTTACAGACAGCGGTAAAACGCTTGTCACAATCACACTAAACAAGAGTACGGAACCCACTCATGGATATTCGTAAGATTAAAAAACTGATCGAGCTGGTTGAAGAATCAGGCATCTCCGAACTGGAAATTTCTGAAGGCGAAGAGTCTGTACGCATCAGCCGTGCAGCCCCGGCCGCTAGCTTCCCGGTAATGCAGCAAGCTTACGCTGCGCCAGTGCAGCAGCCTGCGCTCTCCGCAGCCGTTGCGCCAGTGGCAGCAGAAGCGGCACCTGCGGCTGCAACAGAAATCAGTGGTCACATCGTACGTTCCCCAATGGTTGGTACTTTCTACCGCACCCCGAGCCCGGACGCGAAGGCGTTCATCGAAGTGGGTCAGAAAGTCAACGTAGGCGATACCCTGTGCATCGTTGAAGCCATGAAAATGATGAACCAGATCGAAGCAGACAAATCAGGTACTGTGAAAGCGATCCTGGTCGAAAGTGGTCAGCCGGTAGAATTTGACGAGCCGCTGGTCGTCATCGAGTAACGAGGCGAACATGCTGGATAAAATTGTTATCGCCAACCGTGGCGAGATTGCACTGCGTATTCTTCGTGCCTGTAAAGAACTGGGCATCAAGACCGTGGCCGTGCACTCAAGCGCGGATCGCGATTTAAAACACGTATTGCTGGCGGATGAGACGGTCTGTATCGGTCCGGCTCCGTCCGTAAAAAGCTATCTGAACATCCCGGCGATCATCAGCGCCGCCGAAATCACTGGCGCGGTCGCGATTCACCCGGGTTATGGTTTCCTCTCTGAGAACGCCAACTTTGCTGAGCAGGTTGAACGCTCTGGCTTTATCTTCATTGGCCCGAAAGCCGACACCATTCGCCTGATGGGTGACAAAGTGTCTGCCATCACCGCGATGAAAAAAGCCGGCGTGCCAACCGTACCGGGCTCTGACGGCCCGCTGACCGACGATATGGATGCTAACCGCGCCCATGCTAAACGCATTGGCTATCCGGTGATCATCAAAGCGTCCGGAGGCGGCGGCGGTCGCGGTATGCGCGTTGTACGCAGCGATGCTGAACTGGCGCAGTCCATCTCCATGACCAAAGCGGAAGCGAAAGCGGCTTTCAGCAATGACATGGTGTACATGGAAAAATACCTGGAAAACCCACGCCACATCGAAATTCAGGTGCTGGCTGACGGTCAGGGTAACGCGATCTATCTGGCAGAACGTGACTGCTCCATGCAGCGTCGTCACCAGAAAGTGGTCGAAGAAGCGCCAGCGCCGGGCATTACGCCTGAACTGCGTCGCTACATCGGCGAGCGTTGCGCTAAAGCGTGTGTCGATATCGGCTATCGCGGGGCGGGTACCTTTGAGTTCCTGTTCGAAAACGGCGAGTTCTACTTCATTGAGATGAACACCCGTATTCAGGTTGAACACCCGGTTACCGAAATGATCACCGGCGTTGACCTGATCAAAGAACAGCTGCGTATCGCAGCCGGTCAGCCGCTGTCCATCAAACAGGAAGAAGTTGTGGTTAAAGGCCATGCGGTAGAGTGCCGTATCAACGCCGAAGACCCGAACACCTTCCTGCCAAGCCCGGGTAAAATCACGCGTTTCCACGCGCCGGGTGGCTTTGGTGTGCGCTGGGAGTCCCATATCTACGCCGGTTACACCGTACCGCCGTATTATGACTCAATGATCGGTAAGCTGATCTGCTACGGCGAAAACCGTGACGTGGCCATTGCCCGCATGAAGAACGCCCTTCAGGAGCTGATCATCGACGGGATCAAAACCAACGTTGATCTCCAGATGCGCATTATGAGCGACGAGCACTTCCAGAATGGTGGGACTAACATCCACTACCTGGAGAAAAAACTCGGTCTGAACGAGAAGTAAGAGACCAGTGTTGCTAAAAGGCCGGATTATCCGGCCTTTTTTATTTCTGGGGATCGCTAAGCCCCATCATGTACAATCCCCGCTTTCTTCATCCACAAGGGACAAAAAATGGACAAACGTTTTGTTCAGGCCCATAAAGAAGCGCGCTGGGCGCTGTGGCTGACCCTTCTCTATCTCGCCTCGTGGTTAGTAACTGCTTACTTACCTGATTCGGCGATTGGCATTACCGGCCTCCCGCACTGGTTTGAAATGGCCTGCCTGCTGCTGCCGCTGGTGTTTATCCTGCTGTGCTGGGCGATGGTGAAATTCATCTATCGCGATATTTCACTGGAGGACGATGATGCAGCTTGAAGTCATTCTGCCCCTTATCGCTTACCTGTTCCTGGTGTTTGGCCTGTCGGTTTATGCGATGCGTAAACGTTCGACCGGCACCTTTCTGAACGAGTATTTCCTCGGGAGCCGCTCAATGGGTGGCGTCGTGCTGGCCATGACGCTGACCGCCACGTACATCAGCGCCAGCTCGTTTATCGGTGGCCCCGGCGCCGCTTATAAGTACGGGCTGGGCTGGGTACTGCTGGCCATGATCCAGCTGCCTGCCATCTGGCTCTCTCTGGGCATACTGGGTAAAAAGTTTGCCATTCTGGCCCGTCGCTACAATGCCGTAACGCTGAACGATATGCTGTTTGCCCGCTATCAGAGTCGCTTGCTGGTATGGCTGGCAAGCCTGAGCCTGCTGGTGGCGTTTATTGGCGCAATGACGGTGCAGTTTATCGGCGGGGCGCGACTGCTGGAGACGGCAGCCGGGATCCCCTATGAGACGGGCCTGGTCATTTTCGGTGTGAGTATCGCGCTGTATACCGCATTTGGCGGGTTCCGCGCCAGCGTACTCAACGACACGATGCAGGGGATGGTGATGCTCATTGGCACCCTCGTTCTGCTGGTGGGTATCGTGCATGCCGCAGGGGGCCTGAGCCATGCGGTTGAAACCCTGGAAGCGATCGATCCGAAACTGGTCTCACCGCAGGGGGCTGATGACATCCTCTCTCCAACCTTTATGACCTCGTTCTGGGTACTGGTGTGCTTTGGCGTGATTGGCCTGCCGCATACCGCCGTGCGCTGCATCTCATATAAAGACAGCAAAGCGGTGCACCGCGGGATCATTATCGGGACAATTGTGGTGGCGATCCTGATGTTCGGTATGCACCTGGCGGGTGCGCTGGGACGCGCGGTGATCCCTGACCTTACCGTACCGGATCTGGTCATTCCAACCCTGATGGTGAAAGTGCTTCCGCCGTTTGCCGCCGGGATTTTCCTCGCCGCACCCATGGCGGCCATTATGTCGACCATCAACGCTCAGTTGCTGCAAAGTTCCGCTACGATCATTAAAGATCTCTATCTGAATTTGCGCCCTGAACAGGTCGAAAATGAGCGACGCCTCAAGCGCATGTCGGCGGTGATTACCCTGGTGCTGGGGGCGTTGCTGCTGCTGGCCGCGTGGCGTCCACCGGAGATGATCATCTGGTTGAACCTGCTCGCCTTTGGTGGGCTGGAGGCCGTTTTCCTGTGGCCGCTGGTGCTGGGGCTCTACTGGGAACGCGCGAATGCCGCGGGTGCATTAAGCGGCATGATTGTCGGGGGCGTCCTGTATGCTGTTCTCGCCACGTTTAAAATTCAGTATCTGGGCTTCCATCCGATCGTGCCTTCGTTACTGTTAAGTTTACTGGCGTTTGTGGTGGGAAACCGTTTTGGTCGACCGGTGCCACAAACTGTCCTGATTTCTACTGACAAATAAAGAGTTTTGCCATGCCGTGGATCCAATTAAAACTGAACACAACCGGCGCGAACGCCGAAGAACTGAGTGATGCGCTGATGGAGGCCGGTTCGGTCTCGATCACCTTCCAGGACACGCATGACACGCCGGTCTTTGAGCCGCTGCCGGGCGAAACGCGCCTGTGGGGCGATACGGACGTTATCGGCCTGTTCGATGCAGAAACCGACATGAAAGAGGTCGTGGCGATTCTGGAAAACCATCCGCTGCTGGGCGTAGGTTTCGCGCATAAAATTGAACAGCTGGAAGACAAAGACTGGGAACGCGAGTGGATGGACAACTTCCATCCGATGCAGTTTGGTCAGCGTCTGTGGATCTGCCCAAGCTGGCGTGAAGTTCCCGATAAAAACGCCGTCAACGTGATGCTGGATCCGGGTCTGGCGTTCGGCACCGGCACCCACCCGACAACCTCCCTGTGCCTGCAATGGCTGGATGGCCTGGATCTGGAAGGCAAAACCGTGATCGACTTCGGCTGCGGATCCGGGATCCTTGCTATCGCGGCGCTGAAACTGGGCGCCGCCAAAGCCATCGGGATCGACATCGATCCGCAGGCGATTCAGGCCAGCCGTGATAACGCCGAGCGTAATGGCGTTTCCGATCGCCTTGAACTGTATCTGCCCGATGCACAGCCAGAGGCGATGAAAGCCGATGTGGTGGTCGCGAATATCCTGGCTGGCCCGTTACGCGAGCTGTCGCCGTTAATCAGCGTGCTGCCGGTTGAAGGCGGTCTGCTGGGCCTGTCCGGTATCCTTGCCAGCCAGGCAGACAGCGTCTGTGAAGCCTACGCCGATCTCTTCGCGCTCGACCCGGTGGTCGAGAAAGAAGAGTGGTGTCGCATCACCGGTCGTAAAAAATAAGCGTTTGGCGTGGTCGTCTGACCACGCCTTTTCCCTTCGGTTTTTTCTCCCGCCTTCTTCCTTTCTTCGATAAAATAACCGCACAAATCATAATGTTACTCATTGATTTGGATAATAAAATTCACAGGAAGAATATGATGAAACACATTTCAGGCAAGGCAGCGCTGCTGGCGCTGAGCATGATTTCGGCTACGGCTTACGCATCACACTGGAGTTATCAGGGAGAAGGCGCACCGGAACACTGGGGCGAACTGGACGAGGCGTACAAGACGTGTAAAAGCGGAATGTATCAGTCGCCGGTTAACATTGATAACACGGTCAAAGCCCACATCTCTCCGCTGGAAACGCACTATATCGACGGCCCGGTCATTCTGACAAACAACGGCCATACTATCCAGGCAAGTGAAAATGCCGATACACGCGACAGCATCACGCTTGATAAACAGCGCTGGACGTTACAGCAGTTCCATTTCCATGCGCCATCCGAAAACACGGTGCACGGTAAAAAATACGCAATGGAAATGCATCTGGTCCATAAAAACGCTGACGGCGAACTGACGGTCGTTGCCGTTATGTTCGATCAGGGCGCGGCAAACACTGAACTGGATAAACTCTGGGGCGTGATGCCTGGACAGGTTGACCAGAACGTCACGATTAAGCCAACCCTCGATATGAATAAATTACTGCCCACGGATAAAACCTACTGGCGTTTTAGCGGCTCTCTGACCACGCCACCATGTTCAGAAGGGGTGACATGGCTGGTGCTCAAGCACCCGCTGACCGTCTCTGCTGAACAGCTGCAAAAATTCACTCACACCATGCACCATGAAAACAGCCGCCCGGTTCAACCGCTTCATGGCCGTCTGGTTGTTGAATAAGTCGATTTTTTTACGCTGATATCCTGTGCTGAAATGCGACGCAGATCGCAAAGAAGCGCCATAATCTGCTGCTTATAGCAGCAGATTATCCCGGACAATTGATTCATTTATTCAGAAATGATGAGAAGTTACGGGAAATTGTAAGCGCCCACAAAATGTTCATTTATTCATAACACAATGATTTAAATAGCGAATAATCTTATCCAAAAAGAATGACTGGCGATTCCTTGATCTACAACAGAGGATTGTTCAAAGTTTGGCCTTTCATCTCGTGCAAAAAATGCGTAATATACGCCGCCTTGCAGTCACAGTATGGTCATTTCTTAACTCATGCGCATCGGACACCACCAGCTCAGAAATCGCCTGATCGCAGCCCCAATGGCAGGTATTACCGACCGGCCGTTCAGGACGCTGTGTTACGAGATGGGAGCAGGCCTGACCGTTTCCGAGATGATGTCGTCTAACCCGCAGGTTTGGGAAAGCGATAAGTCCCGCCTACGGATGGTGCACATTGATGAACCAGGTATCCGCACCGTGCAAATTGCCGGAAGCGTGCCTGAAGAGATGGCAGATGCCGCGCGTATTAACGTGGAAAGTGGCGCCCAGATTATTGATATCAATATGGGTTGCCCGGCCAAAAAGGTGAATCGCAAGCTTGCAGGTTCAGCCCTTCTGCAATACCCCGACCAGGTGAAGTCAATCCTGACGGCGGTTGTCAGCGCAGTGGACGTTCCTGTTACGTTGAAGATTCGCACGGGTTGGTCGCCGGAACACCGTAACTGCGTAGAGATTGCCCAACTGGCCGAAGACTGTGGCATTCAGGCCCTGACCATTCATGGACGCACTCGCGCCTGTTTGTTCAACGGTGAAGCTGAATACGACAGCATTCGGGCAGTTAAGCAGAAAGTTTCCATTCCGGTTATCGCGAATGGCGACATTACTGACCCGCTTAAAGCCAGAGCTGTGCTCGACTATACGGGAGCTGATGCTCTGATGATAGGACGTGCCGCTCAGGGAAGACCCTGGATCTTTCGGGAAATCCAGCATTATCTGGACACTGGGGAGCTGCTTGCCCCACTGCCTCTGGCAGAGGTCAAGCGCTTGCTTTGTTCGCATGTTCGGGAACTGCATGACCACTACGGCCAGGCAAAAGGGTACCGAATTGCGCGTAAACACGTCTCCTGGTATCTCCAGGAGCACGCTCCAAATGACCAGTTTCGGCGCACATTCAACGCCATTGAGGATGCCAGCGAACAGCTGGAGGCGTTGGAGGCATACTTCGAAAATCTTGCGTAATGAAATAAAGAGCTGACAGAACTATGTTCGAACAACGCGTAAATTCTGACGTACTGACCGTTTCTACCGTTAACTCTCAGGATCAGGTGACTCAAAAGCCCCTGCGTGACTCGGTTAAACAGGCACTGAAGAACTATTTTGCTCAACTGAACGGTCAGGATGTTAATGACCTGTATGAGCTGGTACTGGCTGAAGTTGAACAGCCACTGTTGGACATGGTGATGCAATACACCCGTGGTAATCAAACCCGCGCTGCCCTGATGATGGGCATCAACCGTGGTACCCTGCGTAAGAAACTGAAAAAATACGGCATGAACTAATTTCGATTAGCTAACTGCTTGTTTAAAAAGGCGCTCTTCGGCATGGGGAAGCGCCTTTTTTATCGTCCGGACGGGCAACCGTCAATGCTTTGTAAACCTTCTCTTTCCCCACTTTTCAACGCCCGCTTTTCGTGTATATTTCCAGCAACTTACAGGCTCTCTTTTCACGGAATGACACATGATTCGTAAATACTGGTGGCTGGTCGTTTTTGCTGTCTCTGTTTTCATTTTTGATGCGCTGCTGATGCAGTGGATTGAACTGATGAGCACCGAAACCGATAAATGTCGCAATATGAATTCCGTGAACCCGCTTAAACTGGTCAACTGCTCAGAGCTGGACTAACCGCTTCCATCCTGTCCCCCCCTGTTATCACTCAATAAAAACAGGGATTTAAATCACTTTTCGTCATTTCCTGACGATGATAATGTCTGTGCCCTTTCCAACCGCTCTTGCTTAACGTCTCACAACGAGTGAACAGACCATGCTGGTTAGCCAATACAACCAAATCCTCGTAGTCATCTCCTTTGTTGTTGCCATTCTTGCCGCCTATACCGCGCTGAATATGGCTGCGCGCGTTGCCGGAAGCCAGGGCGTCGCTGCACGCGTCTGGCTGACAGGTGGCGGTGTTTCGATGGGGATTGGCGTGTGGGCGATGCATTTCATCGGTATGCTGGCGATGGATCTTTCCATGAGCATGAGTTACAACGCGGCCCTGACCGTGCTTTCGATGGTTATCGCCATTAGCTCGTCAATGTTTGCCCTGTGGCTCGTTAGCGGCGAGCAGCTACGTTTGCGCCGGCTGCTGCCTGGCGCCGTCGTGATGGGAACGGGCATTGTTGCCATGCACTACACCGGTATGGCTGCCCTGGAGGTCACACCGGGTATTGTCTGGGATAAAACGTGGGTGGCTATCTCTGTGGTCATAGCCCTTGCCGCTTCACTGGCCGCCCTTTGGCTGACGTTCCGTTTACGTCAGGAAGCCGCACGAATGGCGTTGATGCGGCTGGGGGCGGCGATCACCATGGGCATCGCTATCGCTGGCATGCATTACGCCGGCATGGAAGCAGCACAATTTCCAATGTCGACGATGGTCCACCATCATGGCATTAACGGGAGCTGGCTGGCGATACTGGTTAGCGTGGTCGCGCTCGCTATTCTGGGGATTACGCTGCTGGTGTCGATGTTCGATGCCCGCCTTCAGGCTCGTACCTCGCTGCTGGCCTCATCACTGGCAGAAGCTAATCGTGAACTCGCACAGCTGGCGTTACATGATACGCTGACGCGATTACCCAATCGTATTCTGCTTGAGGATCGCCTCGATCAGGCCATCAGCAAGGCCGATCGCGAAGGAAGCCCTTTCGCGCTGATGTTTATGGATCTTGATGGCTTTAAAACCGTCAACGATGCCTATGGTCATGATGTCGGTGACAAGCTTCTGGTTGCGGTGACTCAGCGTTTGCTGTTGCAGTTGAAAGGTCAGTATACGCTGGCGCGTATCGGTGGGGATGAATTCGTCCTGCTGGCCGAAACCGCCACTCCGGATGATGCTGCCTCACTGGCAAATTCACTGGTGCGCGTCATTGATAGCCCGTTCCATCTCGATCCTTATGAACTGATGGTCACCCTGAGCATTGGCATTGCGCTCTATCCACACGATGGCAAAACCGATCGTGAACTGATGTTTAACGCTGATGCTGCGATGTACCACACGAAACATATGGGTCGTAACGGCTATCACTTCTTCCAGCCGTCAATGAATACGCTGGCGCAGACGCATCTTCATCTGATGAATGATCTGTGGCAAGCCATCGACCGTAATGAGTTACGCCTGCTTTATCAACCTAAATTCCACGCTCCTGCCGGGCCAGTCCTCGGGTTCGAAGCGCTGTTACGCTGGCAGCATCCCAAACAGGGGTTACTCTCCCCTGACCTGTTTCTACCGCTGGCAGAGAAAACGGGGCTGATTATTCCGATTGGAAACTGGGTAATCGACGAGGCCTGCCGCCAGCTGCATGAATGGCATCTTCAGGGCCACACGGACTGGTCAATGGCGGTGAATCTTTCTACATTGCAGTTCGAACAGCCGTCGCTGGTTAAAACAGTTCTCGATTGTCTGACGCGCCATAGCGTACCGCCCGGCATGTTGATCCTGGAGGTGACCGAAACCACGGCAATGAACAATCCGGACGAAAGCGTTCGTGTCCTGACAGCGCTGACGGATGCGGGAGTAAAAGCCTCGATAGACGATTTTGGCACCGGTTACTCAAGCCTTCTGTATCTTAAGCGACTCCCCGCCTGCGAGTTGAAAATCGATCGTGCTTTTGTGAAAGAGTTAAGTGGTGAGAGCGAAGATGCGACGATTGTCTCGGCGATTGTCGCCCTGGCAAAAACGCTGAATCTGAAGGTCGTGGCGGAAGGGGTCGAAACCGCAGCGCAGCAAACCTTTCTGACAGAACTGGGATGCAATACGCTACAGGGTTACCTGCTGGGCAAACCGATTACCGCGCAAGCTATTATGGAACAGTGCCAGCACGGGGAGATGTCGCCACCCCGGACGCGGTCATGAGGCTGTATCGTAAACCACTGGTGCCACTCGGGTGATATTTAGTGTCGCCAGAATATTATCCACCAGCGCCGGTGCTTGTTTGTACAGATTAAAATTGTTGCTATCCATTAACCAGTTTTTAATGACACCGCTAAAAAAGGCGTGGAAAACAATCAGCGCCAGTTCAATATTGGTTTGCGAAGAGATAACGTTACGAGCAATGCATCGCTTTAGCGTCTTGCGAAGATAATCATCGTTTAAACCGATCCGCTTGCGTATTTCACATTCTGAAATCACATCGTCATGAAATTCACACTTATGATACAAAATTTGTAAAAGCGCATATTGCCGCGGCTCGCTCGCAATATATTGTAGTGCGACAATAAATTGTTCACGAAGCATTAACAAAGGGTCGTCATTTTCGGAAAGTATTAACCTGTCACGAATCATCTCACGCATCGGCAATTGCTGATCCCATATTGCATTAAATATTTCCGCTTTACTCGAGAAATGCCAGTAAACCGCCCCGCGAGTGAGTTGAGCAGCATCGGCGATGTCGGTAAGCGTGGTGCTGGACACGCCACGCGTCGCGAATAGCCCGATAGCGGCTTCAATCAGCTGCTGGCGGGTCTTTTGAGCCTCTTCTTTTTTTTTGCGCACCATAACCTGCTACTCATTACTCATAAAATTGATACGTTATCAAAGGATATTGCCGTGGTCGTGTAGTCAAAGTATTAACCAAAACCCGTGTTAATTTTGCACAAAAAAAGTCAATTCATTTAATTTATAATTCACGTGAATAAATCGAATACATAAAATTCATAAAATATATGAATAGCATTCACCGAAAACATTTCGTTGATTATCCTGACAGAAAAAGAATACCGAATGCACTGTGTCAGATTCCGATTTTTACTTTTAAAAGCTCCATCAGCACTTATAAATTAAAAAACATTAAACACCCTCATTATTATACGCGGCTACATTTCTATTTTTGCCTCACACCCTTTCACCGATTCATGGCAAATATCGGCTCAAGGGTAGTTTAAGGAACAGTAATGACGAATCACTTCAGATGCTTACCCTTATCCGGTTTCATTGTCTGTGCCGCGCTGCTCACCGGGTGCGATGGGCAAGAAAACCCACAGCAGCATGCGCAAGCTCCTCAGGTCAGTGTTCATATTGTTAAAAGCGCGCCACTGGCCGTAACGACAGAATTGCCCGGCAGAACTGACGCGTATCGTGTTGCGGAGGTTCGTCCTCAGGTAAGTGGTATCATTCTGCACCGTAATTTTACCGAAGGCAGCGACGTTAAAGCGGGTGAATCCCTTTATCAAATCGATCCGGCCACCTATCAGGCAGCCTACGACAATGCGAAAGGTGAACTGGTAAAAGCACAGGCGGCGGCGAATATCGCCCATCTGACGGTGAAACGTTACGTTCCGCTGGTTGGTACGCAATATGTGAGCAAGCAGGAGTACGATCAGGCGGTGGCAACTGCCCAGCAGGCGGATGCGAGCGTGGTTGCCGCGAAGGCTGGCGTTGAAAGCGCGCGGATCAACCTGGCCTATACGAAAGTCACATCCCCAATCAACGGGCGTATAGGTAAATCCAGCGTCACCGAAGGGGCGTTAGTCACTAATGGCCAGGCAACTGCACTGGCGACGGTTCAGCAACTCGATCCCATTTATGTCGATGTGACGCAATCCAGCAGCGATTTTATGCGCCTGAAGCAGCAGACGAGCCTGCAAAAGGGAGACACCAGCAGCGTCGAGTTGCTGATGGAAAATGGCCAGCCTTATCCGCTGAAAGGAACGCTCCAGTTCTCTGATGTCACGGTAGATGAAAGTACCGGCTCAATCACCCTTCGCGCCCTCTTCCCTAACCCACAGCATATGCTGTTACCGGGTATGTTTGTCCGTGCGCGCATCGATGAAGGTACGCAACCTGATGCCATACTGGTTCCCCAGCAGGGGGTAACCCGTACACCACGCGGAGATGCCACCGTGCTTGTGGTAAATGAGAAAAACCAGGTGGAATCACGCACTGTCGTTGCACCGCAGGCGATTGGCGATCGCTGGCTGATCACGGAAGGCCTCAAAAACGGCGACCGCGTCATTATCAGCGGCCTGCAAAAAGTTCGCCCTGGCGTCACCGTCGTGGCTATTCCTGATACCGCAGCGACTCCAGCCAGTTAAGGAATAACGACATGGCTAATTTCTTTATTCAACGGCCTGTTTTCGCCTGGGTACTCGCCATCATTCTGATGATTGCGGGCGGGCTGGCCATTTTAAAACTACCGGTCGCGCAATATCCGACCATTGCGCCGCCGGCGGTTGCGGTGACAGCAACCTACCCGGGCGCTGATGCCCAGACGGTACAGGACACCGTCACTCAGGTTATCGAACAGAACATGAACGGTATCGATAATTTGATGTACATGTCGTCCACCAGTGATTCCGCTGGTAACGTCACCATTACGCTGACGTTCGAGTCGGGTACAGATCCTGATATCGCGCAGGTGCAGGTTCAGAACAAACTCCAGCTCGCCATGCCGCTGCTGCCACAAGAAGTGCAGCAGCAGGGGATCGGCGTGGAGAAATCCAGCAGCAGCTTCCTGCTGGTTGCAGGCTTTGTGTCGGACAATAAAAACCTCACGCAGGATGATATCTCCGACTATGTCGCTTCTAACGTAAAAGATGCGATCAGCCGTACTTCCGGCGTCGGTGACGTGCAGCTGTTCGGTGCCCAGTATGCAATGCGCATCTGGCTGGACAGCAACGCGATGAACAAATATCAGCTCACGCCGCTGGATATCATTAACCAGCTAAAAACGCAGAACGACCAGATTGCTGCGGGCCAGTTGGGCGGTACACCGTCCGTACCTGGGCAGCAACTGAACGCCTCAATTATTGCTCAAACGCGTCTGAAATCGCCGGAGGAGTTTGGTCGTGTGACGCTGAAGGTGAACCAGGACGGTTCGATGGTCCAGCTGAAAGATGTGGCCCGCATTGAGCTGGGTGGCGAAAACTACAATATGGTCACCAAAATCAATGGCCAGGCAGCAACGGGGCTGGGGATCAAGCTGGCGACTGGCGCAAACGCGCTGGATACCGCTGCCGCCATCAAGAGTAAACTGGCGCAGTTGCAGCCCTTCTTCCCTCAGGGCCTGAAAGTCGTGTATCCGTACGACACCACACCTTTCGTGAAGATCTCAATCCATGAAGTGGTGAAGACGCTGTTTGAAGCGATTGTCCTCGTGTTCCTGGTGATGTACCTGTTCCTGCAAAACCTGCGGGCAACGCTTATTCCCACTATCGCCGTGCCAGTGGTATTACTGGGCACCTTTGCGGTACTGGCTGCGTTCGGGTTCTCCATTAACACCCTGACGATGTTCGGGATGGTATTGGCGATAGGTCTGCTCGTCGATGACGCCATCGTTGTGGTCGAGAACGTAGAACGCGTCATGGTTGAGGACAAGCTGCCGCCAAAAGAGGCAACGCAGAAGTCGATGGAGCAAATCCAGGGCGCCCTGGTGGGCATTGCCATGGTGCTTTCGGCGGTATTTATCCCGATGGCATTCTTTGGTGGTTCAACCGGGGCTATCTATCGCCAGTTCTCGCTGACCATTGTCTCCGCGATGGCCTTGTCGGTACTGGTGGCGTTGATATTAACGCCTGCTCTTTGTGCAACGCTGCTCAAACCGGTTTCCAGCGAACATCATGAAAAGAAAGGTGGTTTCTTCGGCTGGTTTAACGCGCTCTTTGATAAAAGTGTGGAGCATTACAGCAACAGCGTGAGCGGCATTTTACGTAAGACCGGCCGCTATCTGCTGGTTTACGTCATCATCGTCGGCGGCATGGCAGTTCTGTTCCTGCGCCTGCCTTCCTCCTTCCTGCCGGAAGAGGATCAGGGGGTATTTATGACGATGGTTCAGTTGCCGGCAGGGGCGACGCAGATGCGTACCCAGCAGGTACTCGATCAGGTTCAGGATTATTACCTGACGAAAGAGAAAGCGAACGTTGAATCGGTCTTTACCGTAAACGGGTTTAGCTTTAGCGGACAGGGGCAGAACTCCGGTATCGCTTTCGTCAGCCTGAAGCCATGGGAAGAACGTCCGGGCAAGGAAAACGGCGTTGAGGCGATTGTCAGCCGCGCGACGAAAGCGTTCAGCCAGATCAAAGACGGTCTTGTATTTCCGTTTAACCTGCCTGCCATTATTGAACTGGGTACCGCAACAGGCTTTGACTTTGAATTGATTGACCAGGCAAACCTGGGGCATACGCAGTTAACCCAGGCGCGTAACCAGCTGCTGGGCATGGTGAGAGAACATCCTGACTTACTGGTTCGCGTGCGTCCTAATGGACTGGAAGATACGCCACAGTTCAAGCTGGACGTCGATCAGGAGAAGGCACAGGCGCTGGGTGTGAGCGTGTCTGACGTCAATCAGACGATTTCAACAGCGCTGGGTGGCACCTATGTGAACGACTTTATCGATCACGGACGGGTGAAAAAAGTTTATGTCCAGGCTGATGCTCGCTTCCGTATGCTACCAGGAGACATTAACGGCCTGTATGTGCGTAGCGCTAACGGCGAAATGGTGCCTTTCTCTGCCTTTAGCAGCTCTCACTGGGTGTACGGTTCACCGCGTCTGGAACGTTACAATGGGATGCCGTCAATGGAGATCCTCGGTGAGTCTGCCCCTGGCAAAAGTACCGGTGAGGCAATGGCGTTGATGGAAAGCCTTGCGTCAAAACTGCCTTCCGGCATCGGCTACGACTGGACGGGGATGTCTTATCAGGAACGACTTTCCGGGAATCAGGCTCCGGCGCTGTACGCCATCTCACTGATTGTGGTGTTCCTGTGTCTGGCGGCCCTCTATGAAAGTTGGTCAATTCCCTTCTCGGTCATGCTGGTTGTGCCGCTGGGGGTGATCGGCGCGCTTCTGGCTGCATCAATGCGAGGGCTGAACAATGACGTTTACTTCCAGGTTGGTCTGCTTACGACAATTGGTTTATCAGCCAAGAACGCCATACTGATCGTTGAGTTCGCCAAGGATCTCATGGATAAAGAAGGCAAAGGGATTATCGAAGCCACGCTTGAAGCCTCGCGTATGCGTCTGCGTCCTATCCTGATGACTTCTCTGGCATTCATCCTTGGTGTTATGCCTCTGGTCATCAGCAGCGGTGCTGGTAGTGGGGCACAAAATGCGGTCGGGACGGGCGTGATGGGCGGGATGCTGTCAGCCACCCTGTTGGCCATTTTCTTTGTTCCTGTTTTCTTTGTGGTTGTCCGGAGACGGTTTACAAAGCACAAGGATTAATGAAAATCATAAAGGCACCTCTGGTGCCTTTTTTATTTCCTGAAAACAATGTAAAAACACATCCCCTCTTCACATTTCCTCCATTAATAATCAGTGCCCGCGCTTTTTTCTTCATAATTTTTACAATCCACACAAATTGAGATTATTCCCCGTGCTGCATGGTATTAGTGCGGTGGTAAAATAATCATCAGTTCGTTAATTGCTGTATCGGCTCTTTAGCGAATAAGCGATCATATTGAGGTAACATCATGAAAAGATTCCTTTCCGTTGCACTTCTCGCTGCGCTGCTTGCTGGTTGCGCGCACGACTCTCCATGTGTACCGGTATACGACGATCAGGGGCGACTGGTTCACACCAATACCTGTATGAAGGGCACTACCCAGGATAACTGGGAAACAGCAGGTGCGATTGCTGGTGGCGCCGCGGCAATCGCTGGCCTGACACTCGGTATTGTCGCCCTGACTAAATAAGGCTTCTAAAAGCGCGGCCATCGCCGCGCTTTTATTTTTCCCTGATATAAGGAACGTATATTCCTCATCACGAATAGCATCAGATATTAATTAAATTCAATACGCTACCTTACTCCCCGCTATACCCCATACCTGTACATAACATTTAATTGATTTAACGCTGCTGCGAGCCAGCATAATGCATTCCACAACTTCAGTTTCAGTAGGGTAAAACGCTTTAATACGTCCGTAAGGTATTAATGGCGACAGCAGGAATATCGAATGAGGGAATTGGTTTGGCTGGAGCGATAACGCAAAAAGGCCATCCTTTCGGATGGCCTCTTCACTTGTTTGATGCCTGGCAGTTCCCTACTCTCACATGGGGAGACCCCACACTACCATCGGCGCTACGGCGTTTCACTTCTGAGTTCGGCATGGGGTCAGGTGGGACCACCGCGCTACAGCCGCCAGGCAAATTCTTGTGCTCTGTCCTGTGTCTTTCGCACTGATACTGCGATCG
>NZ_JADBRE010000039.1:0-49300 GCF_014930525.1 Enterobacter cloacae complex sp. S1 | reverse complement strand
CGTTTATTGACACTCCTTTAAATTTATTTAACTTATATTTTTTAAAAAACGTCACCTCAAATTTATTGAACGAAGCGATTGAAATACATTGCGGAAACACATTCAAATTCGCTGAAATAAATTAAATAAAAAACATTATTCATTTTTTTCAGTTGCATTATTTATTTAACCCGTCCATTTTTATTGCTCAGTCATTTGAGAACGGAAATTCATATGCAATGGCGTAACTCCTCCCGCCGCTACGGAATAATATCCATGTGTTTACACTGGCTATTTGCACTTGCCGTCTATGCCATGTTTGGTCTCGGACTGTGGATGGTGACATTAAGCTATTATGACAGTTGGTATCATCAGGCCCCCGAATTGCACAAAAGCATCGGGGTTCTGCTGATGATGGGTCTGGTTTTTCGCGTGATCTGGCGACATATCTCTCCGCCCCCTCCAGCACCCAAAAGCCATGGCCGACTTATCCGCATAAGCGCTGTTGGCGCACATATCGCACTCTATGCCCTGCTGTTCGCCATTCTGATCAGCGGCTATCTCATTTCGACCGCAGACGGTAAACCGATCAGCGTGTTTGGGCTTTTTGACGTCCCAGCCACGCTGGCTGACGCCGGTTCACAGGCTGACACCGCAGGTGTGGTTCATCTGTGGCTGGCATGGAGCGTGGTGATCCTGTCTGTCCTGCATGGCCTTGCGGCCCTGAAACACCACTTTATTGATAAAGACGATACGCTGAAGCGCATGCTTGGCCGTTCGTCAGTTGACTCTGGAGCATAAAATGAAAAAACGCCTGTTGGGTATCGCATTAGGTTCGCTGCTATTTACCACCGGTTCGGCCATTGCCGCTGACTATAAAATTGATAAGGAGGGCCAGCATGCCTTCGTCAATTTCCGTATTCAGCATCTGGGTTACAGCTGGTTATATGGCACATTCAATGATTTCGATGGCACATTTACTTTCGACGAGAAAAACCCTGCTACCGATAAAGTGAACGTCACCATTAATACCAACAGCGTCGACACTAATCACGCCGAGCGTGATAAACATCTGCGCAGCGCTGAATTTCTGAACGTGGGCAAATTCCCGCAAGCTACTTTCGCGTCGACAGAGGTGAAGAAAGACGGTGATAAGCTCGCTATTACCGGTAATCTGACGCTGAACGGCGTAACAAAACCGGTCACACTGGATGCCAAATTAATTGGACAGGGCGACGATCCGTGGGGTGGCAAACGTGCTGGATTTGAAGCCGCAGGCAAAATTCATCTGAAAGATTTTAATATCACCACGGATTTAGGCCCGGCATCGCAGGATGTTGAGTTGATTATTTCGGTGGAAGGCGTTCAGCAGAAGTCATAAAACAGGCCCGGCAGGCTTTCGCGCCGCCGGGCAGTGTTTTACTCCGGGTCCGGAATACCCAGTTTGGTATTCAGTCGGCCCCGGGATTTATTAAAGATCTTATTCCCGTTTTCGCGTCCGGCACGGCGACGACGTTGCTCTTCTTCAGGCAAGATACTCTCTTCACTGCACAGCTCGCTACAGCAGCCATTAAACTTCTCGGCACATGCAGGGCACTGAATAAACAGCAGATGACATCCGTCGTTTTTGCAGTTGGTATGCGTATCGCACGGCGTACCGCACTGGTGGCAGTGCGCGATCACGTCCTCTGAAATTCGCTCGCCCATACGCTCGTCAAACACAAAGTTCTTACCGATAAAACGCACCGGTAAACCCTGCTCACGGGCGCGACGGGCATACTCAATGATCCCACCCTCAATGTGCCAGACTTTATTAAACCCGTTGTGCTTCATCCAGGCGCTGGCTTTTTCACAGCGGATCCCCCCGGTGCAGTACATAACGATCTTTTTGTCTTTATGCTCCTGCATCATCTCAACGGCTTTTGGCAGTTGCTCGCGGAAGGTGTCGGCAGGAATTTCCATCGCATTCTCGAAGTGCCCCACTTCATATTCATAGTGGTTACGCATATCAATGAACACCGCATCCGGATCGTCGAGCATCGCGTTCACTTCAGCGGCCTTCAGGTACTCCCCCACATTAGCGGCATTGAAGCTCGGATCGTCAATGCCATCCGCCACAATACGCTCGCGCACCTTCATGCGCAGCACCCAGAATGATTTACCGTCATCATCCAGCGCAATGTTCAGGCGTAAGCCGTTAAGCGCCGGATCAAACCCGTAAAGGAGGTCGCGGAAGGCGCTGACCTTGCTTTCCGGCACGCTGATCTGCGCGTTAATCCCCTCACGCGCCAGATAGACGCGACCAAACACGTTCAGGGCGGTAAAAGCCTGGTAAAGCGCATCGCGGGTCGCCTGGGGATCATCAATGGTGAAATACTTATAGAAAGAGATCGTTGTGCGCGGTTCGGTTTCGGCCAACATACGCGCTTTCAACATCTCATTCGAAACGCGGTTGTGTAACACTGGCATGGTGTACAAGTCCTGCAATCGTTGAGAATTAAAAATCGGTCGGCATGATATAGCAAACAAAGACAATTTACATCCACACAATTTACGCTACATTTCAGTCAACCTGATTAATCAGACTTAACATTTGCATATTCTTTCATGTTTCGATGACAGACATTTTGGCTATGCCTTAAAAAATGAGACAATATCCTTTCAGGACGTTAGAACACAGGACAGACATGACCCAGTTACCGAAATTTACTGCCGCGCTTTTGCATCCCCGCTATTGGTTAACATGGTCAGGCATTGGCTTGTTGTGGCTAATTGTACAGCTGCCTTATCCCGTCATTTTCCGCATGGGTAAAGGACTGGGCCGCATTGCTCAGCAGTTTATGAAGCGTCGCGCCAGGATCGCGTATCGTAACCTTGAGCTTTGTTTTCCTCAGATGAGTGAATCTGAGCGCCACGACATGGTGGTTAAAAACTTCGAATCTGTCGGCATGGGGCTGATGGAGACCGGTATGGCCTGGTTCTGGTCGGATAAACGCATGGCGCGCTGGACGGAAGTGGCCGGGACCGGCATGGAGCCGGTGCATACTCTTCAGGCCAACCAGACTGGCGTCCTGCTGATTGGCGTTCATTTCCTGACGCTCGAAATTGGCGCGCGCATGTTCGGCATGCAGGCCCCGGGTATTGGCGTTTATCGTCCTAACGATAATCCGGTGATCGATTTGATCCAGACCAACGGACGCATGCGCTCCAATAAAAGCATGATCGATCGCAAAGACCTGAAAGGGATGATCCGCGCCCTGAAATCAGGTGAAGTGGTCTGGTATGCCCCGGATCATGACTATGGCCCGCAATCCAGCGTGTTTGTCCCGTTCTTTGCGGTGGAAGATGCAGCGACGACCACCGGGACCTGGATGCTGGCGCGGATGTCCAAAGCGGCTATCGTGCCGTTTGTGCCGCGCCGTAAACCAGACGGTTCAGGCTATCAGCTCATCATGCTGGAGCCGGAACTCGCGCCACCGCTGATTGATGCAGAAACCACCGCCCGCTGGATGAACGGCGTTGTCGAGAAATGCATTATGCTCGCGCCGGAGCAGTACATGTGGCTGCATCGCCGCTTTAAAACCCGGCCTCAGGGCGTCCCTTCCCGGTATTAACCTGCGTGCGGCCTTCCGGGCCGCATGTTGTTTTAGCTTTAAAAGCTCCCCGTCATTGCGGCAATCATACCCCGGGCGCATAATTAGCAGGCTTATTACCTCACTGTTCACGGTGCCCTGCACCTCATTATGCGGATAGTTATGTCCCCCACAGATGCTCCCATAAACTGGAAACGTAACCTGACGGTTGCGTGGCTGGGTTGTTTTCTTACTGGCGCCGCCTTTAGCCTGGTGATGCCCTTCCTGCCCCTCTACGTTGAACAGCTCGGCGTCACCGGACATAGCGCCCTGAATATGTGGTCCGGCCTGGTGTTCAGCATTACGTTCCTGTTCTCCGCCATTGCGTCGCCTTTCTGGGGTGGGCTGGCGGATCGCAAAGGCCGCAAAATTATGCTGCTGCGCTCCGCGCTCGGCATGGCGATCATTATGCTGCTGATGGGGGTGGCGCAGAACGTCTGGCAGTTCCTGATATTACGTGCACTCCTGGGCCTGCTCGGGGGATTTATCCCTAACGCCAACGCCCTGATCGCCACCCAAATCCCGCGCCAGAAAAGCGGCTGGGCGTTGGGCACGCTCTCCACTGGCGGCGTAAGCGGTGCACTGCTGGGCCCACTGGCGGGCGGGCTGCTGGCCGACCACTACGGACTGCGGCCGGTATTCTTCATTACCGCCAGCGTGCTGTTCCTCTGCTTCCTGGTGACGCTTATCTGTATCCGCGAGAATTTCACGCCCGTGGCCAAAAAAGAGATGCTGCACGCCCGGGATGTGCTGGCCTCGCTGAAAAACCCAAAGCTGTTGCTGAGCCTGTTTGTAACCACCATGATTATCCAGGTGGCCACCGGTTCAATCGCGCCTATACTGACGCTCTACGTACGCGACCTGGCGGGAAACGTCAGCAATATCGCCTTTATCAGCGGCCTAATCGCCTCTGTTCCCGGCGTGGCGGCGCTACTGAGCGCGCCGAGGCTCGGCAAGCTGGGAGACCGTATCGGCCCGGAAAAGATCCTTATCTGCGCGCTGATCGTCTCCGTCCTGCTGCTGATCCCCATGGCGTTGGTGCAGTCTCCGTGGCAGCTCGGCGTCCTGCGCTTCCTGCTGGGGGCTGCGGATGGTGCGCTACTCCCGGCTGTACAGACGCTGCTGGTCTATAACTCCACCAACCAGACAGCCGGTCGTATTTTCAGTTATAACCAGTCGTTTCGCGATCTGGGTAACGTCACCGGACCGCTGGTCGGCGCGGGGATTTCGGCCAGCTTCGGTTTCAGGGCGGTCTTTATCGTGACGGCAGGCGTCGTGCTGTTCAACGCCGTTTATTCGTGGCTCAGCTTATCCCGGGCACTACGCCCGGCGCGAATAAGACAACATCGTGACGGCTAATTTTCGCATTCATACTTGCAAAATCACATAATCAGCTATTCTTTCCCTGAATACCTTCACGAAAAACAGGGAGACACCAATGACCATGTACGCCACGCTGGAAGAAGCAATTGATGCCGCTCGCGAAGAGTTCCTCGCCGATAATCCCGGCGTTGAGGAAGAAGATGCTGACGTGCAACAACTTAATATCCAAAAATACGTCCTACAGGACGGCGATATTATGTGGCAGGCCGAATTCTTTGCTGATGAGGGTGAAGATGGTGAATGTCTGCCGATACTGAGTGGTGAAGGTGCACAGGCGGTATTCGACGGCGACTACGACGAAATTGAGTTACGTCAGGAGTGGCTGGAAGAAAATACGCTGCACGAATGGGACGAAGGTGAGTTTCAGCTCGAACCGCCGCTGGATACCGAAGAGGGTCAGGCCGCAGCGGACGAATGGGACGAGCGATAAGTCACTGCTACTCGTAGGGGCCGTGGCTGGCATCGATGGGCAGCAGTAGCGTGTCGAAAATCAGCGAAAACGGCAGATCGAGCACGGTGAGATAGCGCCATGCGGAATCACGGACATCCCACTGTACGCCGGGGTAGTACTGATTCCCGTGGCCCTGCCCGGGGATGGTGCGGCTGATAATGCTGCCGCAGCCGCTGAGCAGGCATGCCATCATGATTACAATGACGACTTTCATTGTTAAACCTCTAAAAAAATACCGGCGCTTAAGCCGGTATTTTATTTGGCGAGCAAAGAAGCGTTACTTCGCCTTCAGTGCCAGCGGATTGAGCTTCACGTCCTTGTAGTAGTTCACCCACGAAGAGTATCTCTCCGGAGCAGACCACACGCGGTAGTGAAGCCGTGCCATCGTCACCGGATCGCTCAACAGCACCAGACGACGGTCGCGGTTAAGCTTTTCTGGCGTCTCGTTCAGCGCCTGCTCAACGTGGCGATCGCGGGCGATCTCCAGCACCTGGCTGGCGCGGTGACGCGCCGTCGCCATCGCGGTTGCCAGCGCGTTGAATGACGGGTTAAACACGGCATGCATAAAGCCATCATCCAGCGTGCGTTTGCGGTTCTGCTCCAGATAGGTATCGGTATCCACCAGCACCTGCGGCGGGGAATACTCTTCCGGGATCAGGAACAGCTTCCAGCGTTTGGTACGCAGGCCCACCGTGGAACGGCTGGAGATCACCGACACAAACGGCGACAGGATCAGCGAGAAGACGATTGGCGCCAGCCAGAACAGGAAACGCAGATCCAGCCAGGCCATACCAACGGCCCACACCAGGCCCAGCAGCAGCTGAGAGCCGTGGCGCATAAAGGCTTCACTCCACGGCGTAGAGTCATCATCACGCTGCGGTGAATTCCACACCACTTCCCATCCCAGGAACGCGCTCACCACAAACACCGTATGGAACAGCATACGCACCGGCGCCAGCAGGACCGAGAACAGCACTTCCAGCAGCAGTGAAAGGGTCACGCGGCAGAAACCACCGTACTCCTTCGAACCTTTGCACCAGATCAGAATGATACTGAGCAGCTTAGGCAGGAACAGCAGCACCATGGTCGACGCGAACAGCGCGATCGCCAGCTCCGGACGCCACTGCGGCCACACCGGGAACAGCTGGCGCGGTTGCAGGAAATACTGCGGCTCCGTCAGGGCATGCACAACCTGCAACGCGGTTGAGAGCGCCAGGAACATAAACCACAGCGGCGCAGACAGATAGGACATAACGCCCGTCAGGAACACCGCACGGTGAACAGGGTGCATCCCTTTCACCAGGAACAGGCGGAAGTTCATCAGGTTACCGTGACACCAGCGGCGGTCGCGTTTGAGCTCATCCAGCAGGTTCGGCGGCAGCTCTTCATACGAGCCAGGCAGATCGTAGGCAATCCAGACGCCCCACCCTGCGCGACGCATCAGCGCAGCTTCCACAAAGTCATGCGACAGAATGGACCCGGCAAACGACCCTTCACCCGGCAGCGGCGCCAGGGCGCAGTGCTCGATGAATGGCTTCACGCGGATAATGGCGTTGTGGCCCCAGTAGTGGGATTCACCCAACTGCCAGAAGTGCAGACCGGCAGTAAACAGCGGCCCGTAGACGCGGGTCGCAAACTGCTGGCAGCGCGCATACAGCGTGTCCATACCGGACGCTTTTGGCGAGGACTGAATAATTCCCGCGTTCGGGTTGGCTTCCATCAGACGGACCAGCCCGCTCAGGCAGTCGCCGCTCATCACGGAGTCTGCATCCAGTACCACCATGTAGCTGTACTGGTTACCCCAGCGACGACAGAAGTCATCAATGTTTCCGCTCTTACGCTTAACACGACGACGACGACGACGGTAGAAGATCTGCCCTTCGCCCTGCACCTCGGCAATCAGTTCCATCCAGGCTTTTTGCTCCGCCACGCAGATATCCGGATTGTAGCTGTCGCTCAGGATATAGACGTCGAAATGCGCCGCGTTACCGGTCGCCTTTACGGACTCCCAGGTAGCACGTAGCCCGGCGAATACGCGGTCAACGTCTTCGTTACAGATAGGCATGATCAGCGCGGTACGGTGCTCAGGATCGAGGGGTTCATCCCCGACCGTCGACGCGGAAATGCTGTATTTGTCACGCCCCATCAGCAGTTGCAGGAAGCCCATCAGCGCCGTCCAGAACCCGGCGGAGACCCAACAGAACAGCACCGCGAACAGCAGAAGAATGCCGCTCTGTAAAATATACGGCAGCAGCTGCATGAAGGAGACCCAGATATCCTGGCCAATCATGTCAGCAGGGTTAATCAACGCCCAGCCCTGGTACGGCAGAATGGTTTTCATGTACCAGGTTGCGACAACCGTCTGCGCCAGCGTCAGCAGCAGCAGAATGTAACGACGAATCGTTCCCACGGTACGCCATTTCTGCTCGGATGCCTGCTGTTCTTTGGTCAGACGTGACAGATAGCGCGGCGTCACGTCACGCCCACGCAGGCGATCCCAGAAGCGGCCCACCGGGTTGGTGCGCCACGGATCGGGGAACATGGAGGAACGCGTGGCCTTCGGCATCGCCTGTAGCTGGTCACGCCCTTCGTCATCCTTGATTAGCTGCCCTTCTGCCAGCGAGTCCGGCCATGCCTGCTCCAGACGTGCCTTCACTGACCCCAGCGGCGTATCATCATCACGGGAAAAGTGACGATGTTCACCATCCAGCGCGGTGTGAACCGCGCGGATGTCGCTCGCAGGGAGTGCCGCTTTTTCAATGTCCGTCAGCGGCATGGCATCAATATATTCAGATGTATTATTCATTGGCAGGTAGCTGATAGCTCCAGGTTTCACTCAGCGGCTTATCGTTACTGACCAGCGCGGCGCGCATTTCAGTGGTCTGTTTCGGATCTTTCACCTTCACGCGCAGGGTCAAACGCCACCCTTTGGTGACCGGGTTGTAACGCACGGCGTTCTCAACGATTTCACCGTTATCGCCAATGCTGGCCTGTGCCGTCACGGCAGTATCCGGGGCCAGTTTTTTCATATCCTGCCCGGTGAAGTCCACGATAAATGCCAGCGTGCCATCCGGCTGACGAATCAGGTTGGACTGCTTCACGTCACCCGTCGAACGACGCGTCTGCATAACATACGCGTTATCCGGTGCGTGCAGTTTGTCTTCGTCACGGCTGAAGGTGATCGCATACTTGAAGTTCATCTCTTTACCGGCTTCCGGCAGCTGATCCGGTGTCCAGTACGCCACAATGTTATCGTTGGTTTCATCGTTAGTTGGAATTTCAACCAGCTCAACCTTGCCTTTACCCCAGTCGCCTTTCGGCGTTACCCAGGCGCTTGGACGCAGATCGTAGCGGTCATCCAGATCTTCAAAGCGGGAGAACTGACGGCCACGTTGCAGCAGACCAAAGCCCTGCGGGTTTTCCATCGCAAAGCTGCTGACGGCGAGGTGTTTCGGGTTGTTCAGCGGACGCCAGATCCACTCGCCGTTACCCGCATGAATGGAGAGGCCGTTGGAATCATGCAGTTCAGGACGGAAATTGGTCGCCGGAGAGGGCTGGTTCGGCCCGAATAGGAACATGCTGGTCAGCGGCGCGACGCCCAGTTTGCCCACTTTATCGCGCAGGTAAACTTTAGACTGTACGTCAACCACCGTGTCACGCCCTGGCATGATCACGAAGCGATAAGCGCCTGTCGCACGAGGGGAGTCCAGCAGCGCATAAATTGTCAGACGTTTGTCGGTTGGTTTTGGACGTTCGATCCAGAACTCGCGAAAACGTGGAAATTCTTCACCTGATGGCAGCGCGGTATCAATTGCCAGACCGCGCGCAGAAAGCCCGTACACCTGCCCCGCGCCAATCACGCGGAAGTAGCTGGCGCCAAGCATGCTGACGATTTCGTCGTTTTTATCTTTGCTGTTAATCGGGTAAAGCACCTTGAAGCCTGCGAAGCCGAGGTCTTTCACCGTGTCTTTATCGTGTTGCACATCGCCAAAATTGAAATAATCCGGGCTGTACTTGATTTTGCGTACCGCGGTCGCCGTCACTTCATTGATGGCAACCGGCGTGTCGAAGTACATACCCTGGTGGTAAAATTCAAGCTTGAACGGGGTTTTAATATTGTTCCAGTACGCTTTATCGTGATTGAACTGGATCTGCTGATAGTCCGCGTATTTCATGTCGCGGAAAACGGAGGGCAGGTTACTTTTTGGCGCTTCGTAGCTCTTGCCCGCCATCGATTTAGCCTGTTTTGCGACATCATCGATGTTAAAGGCCAGTGCAGATGAGGTATACAGTGACAACAGCACTGCTACACCCAACCAACGCATTTTCATCATTTGTGGTTTATGTTTCATAATAAGTAAGCACTTCCCCCTTTGTGTGCTTATATCGATCCGATCCATTTTAATGGAAACTCAGGCAATCCGACAACATTATCACTGCTTTGTTCAGCTCGCTGGCTCATGGATTAAGCAAATGAAAGAACCCGCTTTTCACTTTGCGTGCTTATCCTGGAGACAGGGTGTCGGTCTTGGTGTAGGGTTGGCTCCGAATGTAACCATTATGAGCCTTAGGGATAAGGCGAAAAGTCTGAGAATGCGCAAAGTTATATGAGCACAACCCCTGTACAACGTGAATATTTCCTCGACTCGATCCGCGCATGGCTCATGCTATTGGGGATCCCTTTTCATATTTCACTGATCTATTCCAGCCACACCTGGCACGTGAACAGCCAGATGCCCTCCTGGTGGCTGACGCTGTTTAATGATTTTATCCATGCCTTCCGCATGCAGGTGTTTTTTGTCATTTCCGGTTATTTCTCTTACATGCTCTTCTTGCGCTATCCCCTCAAACGATGGTGGAAAGTGCGCGTGGAGCGCGTGGGCATACCGATGTTGACGGCCATTCCGCTGCTGACGCTGCCGCAGTTCATCATGTTGCAGCATGTTAAAGGCAAGGCGGAAAACTGGCCGAATCTCTCCTTCTATGAGAAATACAACACTCTGGTCTGGGAGCTGATTTCCCACCTCTGGTTCCTGCTGGTACTGGTGGTGCTAACCACGGTGAGTTTGTTGATCTTCAGCCAGCTGCGCCAGCGCGCAAGCACCGCATCCTCGACCTTCTTCGCCAACATCACCCTGGGCAAGCTGTCGCTCCTGTTTCTTGCGCTGGGGGTCGCGTATGCCGCCGTCAGGCGTACCCTGCTCATTGTCTACCCTACCATTCTGAGCGATGGGCTGTTTAATTTCGTGGTGATGCAGACCCTGTTCTACATTCCCTTCTTCCTGATTGGGGCGCTGGCATTTATTCATCCCCGGCTTAAAGCGCTGTTTACCACCCCCTCCCCCTGGTGTGCGGTGGGTGCTGCGCTGGCCTTTGCCGCCTATCTTCTCAATCAGCGCTATGGCAGCGGGGACGCGTGGATGTATGAGACAGAGAGCGTGATAACGATGCTGATGGGCCTGTGGATGGTTAACGTGGTGTTCGCCCTTGGCCATCGTCTGCTGAATTTTAAATCCAGCCGCGTTACCTATTTCGTTAATGCTTCGCTGTTTATCTACCTGGTTCACCATCCGCTGACGCTGTTTTTCGGGGCGTACATTACGCCGCATATTGCCTCGAATGCGCTGGGCTTCTTCACCGGCCTGGTCTTTGTGGTTGGTATTGCCATCGTGTTGTATGAAATCCACCTGCGGATCCCGCTTTTGCGTTTCCTGTTCTCAGGCAAACCTCAGGTTAAAGCGGGATAACAAAACGGCGCCTCCAGGGCGCCGTTTTTGCATTCAGACATCAAAATGCCTGGCTGCGCGCGGTCAAAATCCGCTGATACAGGTCGGCGGTGTGCTCATCGAAGCAGACAAAAATGACTTTTTCCGGCATGGGTTTGAGGGAAAGGTAGTGATAAACGGTATTCACGGCGATTGTAGCTGCCGCTTCCTTTGGATAACCGTACACCCCGGTGCTAATGGCGGGGAACGCCATGGTCTTATACCCGTTATCCGCCGCAAGCCGCAGGCAGTTACGATACGCCTGCTCCAGAATCTCAGCCTCATGGCGGTCGCCACCGTGCCAGACGGGTCCAACGGTATGGATCACCGCCTTGGCCGGGAGATCGCCCGCAAGCGTAATAACAGCATGCCCCGGCGGGCACTCTCCCTGCTGCTGACGCACGGTTTTGCATGCTTCAAGGAGTTGAGGGCCTGCGGCCCGGTGAATGGCACCGTCCACCCCGCCCCCACCCATCAGGGAGGAATTGGCTGCGTTGACGATCACGTCAACGTGTACCGTCGTGATATCGCCATGAATAACGTCGATTTGCGGTCTCATAAACACCCTCTGCAACCCGCCTTTTTCATCAGTGTATCGCAGAGGGAGAAGGAGAAAAACTGCCGCGAAAAAAACGTCGGTTAGCGGTAATCCACCTGAACGACCGCAAGCGTTTTCTGTTCATTCAGGTATTTCATGCTGACAGCGGCCAGAGCTGAATGAGGATGATGGCCCCGGAGCGCCTCGTCATAACTGATGGTATGCGTTTTCATACGGTTATTTTCCGGACAGGAGATCGCAAACTGCTGATGCCGGGGCGTGACTTCGCACGGGTCAGCGACCACGGCGCCACGAAAATGAATCACCCCACCATTTTCTATAGTTGCTGAATAAGCCGGAGATAAAAAAGAGGACAGGATCAGTCCCAGACCAGAAATAATACACGCTGCGGATTTGAACATTATTTGTACTCCTCAATGAAATTCGTCCTTGAGGGGTAAAAACGCTCCGTTATGACGTATCAATTTAAGCAACCCGATGACTGGGTTCTTGATATCAGCATAGCTTACCTGTGCAGCGCCGCCACTTTATTAAATCATTGATTTCATGAATTATTAAAGCGTACTTACCGGTGCGTTCCACTGCTGTGATAAATGAAGCGATTTTCCATCGGAAACGGTGACGATTATTTTTACCGCCTCCCCTGAACGAATATTTAAACTGATTCGCGTTAAATCAATCGGCTGATTAGCGGGTATAAAAAGAGTATTTTTCTGCCGCGATGTACTTTGTCCCGCTTGCCCTTGTCGGACAGATAACACCTCAACCTGACATTCGCAGGCGTCTGCCAGCGTGACCTGAGGAATAATGGTTGTCATATTTGCCTGCTGTGAGGTGCTGAACGTTATCTGGCTGGCAAGCGCGGCAAGAAGAATGAAGGTGCTCATGAGATCCTCCCGAAAAAAAACAGGGCGCATGCCCTGTTTTTTGGTACAGAAATGAATCAGTACTGATGTGCGGTCGCGTTGTTGCCAAAGCCAACCTGGTGCACAGTCACCGTTGAGCCGGACGCTGTCTGGTCTACCGCCGCGCCGTTGCCGCCGCCGAACTGTTTCACGTTGATAACAGAGTCTTTGCTATTCCACTGGTCGATGGTGGCGCTGTTACCAAAGCCTTTTTGCAGCAGATCGATAGAACTGTCATCAGAGCCCTGGCCAACATCTGCACCGTTACCGCCACCGTGCTGGGTAATGGTTAATTCAGAATCTCGGGCGTCCGTCTGCAAAGCAAGTGCGGAGTTACCGCCGCCGTACTGGTAAATGCTCAGGGTTGAGTCAGGGCCGTTATTGCCGCCACCCCAACCACCACCGTGGCCGCCGCCAAATTGTGGTACCGCACCTGCGAAAGCACTGCCAGAAACTACGATTGCTGCAATAACTGCCACTTTGAAAAGTTTCATGGTAAACCCCCATCGGATTGATTAAGGCGTCACACATCGCTAGCGTTGAATAACGCGAATAGCCATTTGCGACTGTCTCTGTACTACAACTGCTGTTTTCTGCGTACCATACTGCGTTATATTCGCCCTGTTACCCGAGCCTTTCTGGATAATCATGGCGGTGTTGCCAAAAGCGCCCTGCTTAATACTCGCATCGTTGCCGTTACCGGTCTGATCGATATAAGCAAGGTTATACGTCCCTGACTGATCAACATGCGCGCGGTTATTCCCGCCCTCCTGGGAAATAATGGACAGCAATTTAGAACCGCCCTGGCGTACATCAGCATTATTACCTGCGCCCTGTTGACCAATAATGGCTGCCTGATTGTATGAAGCTTTACTTAATTCATTTATCGCAAAATTATATTCAGAACTGGCTAAATCTGAATCACCTGCGACTACAAACCCAGGCGCACCCAGTAATGTAAACATCATAAACAACATTTTGTTTTTCATGCTGTCACCCTGGACCTGGCTATAAAATAGGTATGTCTTTACCCGTTAACGCGATTCGTTTTGTTAACGCCGCGTTACGGAAAAGAGTATGTCTGCCGAAACATATTTAATATCTCACCCGTGTGCCTTATTTTTATATGCTCATTCACCTCAAAGTCGTAAATCTCGCCTGAAACGACGCGACACACCACTAATGCAGAAATAAATTCTTGTCTGAGCGTCTGGACAACAGCGAGACAGGCTGTCCAACCTGTACCGGCTTCTACAGACAAACATGGCAATGTCTTTTGCCAGGTGCGTGACACGAAGCAAGTTTTCTTAAGAAAAATTTCCAGCTTAGAGAAGTCTTAACTTTTTAGCTGAGTTCATACTTTTTACCGGCTGGCTTACAATAATTAAAAGCCCAATAATTCAATTCGTTATAATATATTGTATGACTTTCAAAATCTGTGCACGTTTATACACCTGTACAACTTTCCCCTTATCTTAAAATCTATTCACCCTTAAAAATACACAACTTAATATCGAATTTTACATTCTGTTACATGATTAACACTTGCTTTAAAGTTTGCAATAGCTAGATTGAAAACAGCAGTACGTTATTTGTTTTTAATTTTACCGCCTCCTTTGGAGGAAGGTTTTTTAACTACACACAGCAGTGCCACACCTGTCAGTACTTCTGGTGCCCTTTTCAATAATACGAGGGCAGCTGCCGGGTGTCATAAATAACGTGGGGTTTCATCATGTTTAATGAAGTCCATAGCTTACCCGGTCATACATTATTGTTGATCACAAAACCTTCCTTACAAGCGACAGCATTATTGCAGCATTTAAAACAATGCCTCTCGCTTAACGGGAAACTGCATAATATTCAACGTTCTTTTGATGATATCGCTCCTGGCAGCATCATTCTTCTCGATATGATGGAAGCGGATAAAAAACTGGTCCATTACTGGCAGGATAATTTAAGCAGGAAAAACAATAATATCCGCGTATTGTTATTAAATACGCCTGATGAGTATCCTTTCCGCGATATTGAGAGCTGGCCGCATATTAACGGCGTGTTTTACGTCACTGAAGAAGAAAACCGTGTCGTGGAGGGTTTGCAGGGCATATTGCGGGGGGAGTGTTATTTCTCGCAAAAACTGGCCAGCTACCTCATTACCCACTCCGGAAATTATCGCTATAACAGTTCAGAATCTGCACTTCTGACGCACCGTGAGAAAGAGATCCTGAACAAACTGCGTATTGGTGCTTCAAATATTGAAATCGCCCGTTCGTTATTTATCAGCGAAAATACGGTTAAGACGCATCTTTATAATCTTTTCAAAAAGATAGCTGTTAAAAATCGCACGCAGGCGGTGTCGTGGGCCAACGATAACCTCAGGCGTTAATAGCATGAAACGCACCCTAAGTTGGATTGCCGCCGCAGGCATTATGCTTGCTGCCGGAAACCTTCAGGCTGTTGAGGTGGAAGTTCCCGGACTGTTGACCGATCACACCGTCACCTCTGTCGGACACGATTTTTATCGTGCCTTCAGCGATAAGTGGGAAAGCGATTATCCGGGTAACTTAACCATCAACGAACGGCCCAGTGCGCGGTGGGGAAGCTGGATCACAATAACCGCTAATCAGGACGTTATTTACCAGACTTTTTTATTCCCAACGAAAAGAGACTTCGATCAGAACGTCGCTTTCGCGCTGGCACAAACAGAAGAAGCTATTAACCGCCTACAGTTAGACAAAGCCCTTTTGAGCACAGGCGATTTAGCAAAAGATGAGTTCTAGCAACGACACCTATTTCGGAGGCTGTAATGCGTCTCGCACACACAGTGATTTCGTTAATGCTCATTGCGCCGTTGAGCTGGGCCGGAAATATGACATTCCAGTTCCGCAACCCTAATTTTGGCGGCAACCCGAATAACGGAGCCTTTATGCTTAACCAGGCTCAGGCTCAAAACTCTTATAAAGACCCCAGCTATGACGATGATTTCGGTATCGAGACCCCGTCGGCCCTGGATAATTTCACTCAGGCCATCCAGTCGCAAATATTAGGTGGCTTATTAACCAACATTAATACCGGAAAACCCGGCCGGATGGTCACTAACGACTTTATCGTCGATATTGCCAATAAAGACGGGCAGCTTCAGTTAAATGTGACAGACCGAAAAACCGGTAAAACGTCGACAATCCAGGTTTCCGGTTTGCAGACCAGTTCAACTGATTTCTAAACAACCCCGAAATAAGGACAATTATTATGCAGCGCTTTTTTATTTTAGTTGCAGTGTGCTTATTAAGCGGTTGTTTAACTGCCCCGCCAAAAGAAGCCGCTAAACCCACCCTGATGCCTCGTGCCCAGAGCTACCGGGATCTGACGCATCTGCCGGTCCCTACCGGGAAGATATTCGTCTCGGTCTATAACATTCAGGATGAGACGGGCCAGTTCAAACCGTATCCGGCCAGTAACTTCTCGACGGCCGTACCGCAGAGCGCCACCGCGATGCTGGTCACCGCCCTGAAAGATTCTCGCTGGTTTATCCCGCTGGAACGTCAGGGGCTGCAAAACCTGCTTAACGAACGAAAAATCATTCGTGCCGCGCAGGAGAATGGTACCGTTGGCGTCAATAACCGCATGCCGCTACAGTCTCTCACCGCAGCCAATATCATGGTGGAAGGCTCGATTATCGGCTACGAAAGTAACGTGAAATCGGGCGGCGCGGGTGCGCGTTACTTTGGCATCGGGGCCGACACGCAGTATCAGCTGGATCAGATTGCCGTCAACCTGCGCGTGGTTAACGTGAGCACGGGTGAGATATTATCCTCCGTGACCACCAGCAAAACGATTCTCTCTTATGAAGTGCAGGCCGGGGTGTTCCGCTTTATCGATTACCAGCGTCTGCTGGAGGGTGAAATTGGCTATACCTCTAACGAGCCGGTCATGCTGTGTCTGATGTCGGCCATCGAAACCGGCGTGATTTTCCTGATTAATGACGGTATCGATCGCGGCTTGTGGGATCTTCAGAATAAAAGTGACGTGAGTAATGCGGTGCTGGTGAAATACCGTGAGATGTCGGTGCCGCCGGAGTCATAATCGGCGGCGCATAAAAAAGGCGAGATTTCCGTCTCGCCTTTTTTTATTTACTTACCGCAGGAACGCTCTGGCTCTTCTCGCGTCGGGCCGCAAGCCAGAGGCCGCTGTTCTTCATGGCGTAGCCAAACAGTAACCCCAGCATGAGCGAAGGGACCACCAGCTTCCAGTCCCCCTGCCCCGCAAAGGTCGCGCAGGCACCCATGAACGTGCCGGGCACAAAGGACAACAGCAGATGTTTTGCCTGAACGCACATCAGGAAGGCCACAATGCCGGTGATGGCGTACCCCAGGATTTCCACCTGCGGCGCCAGCGCGCTGCCTTTCATAATGACCAGCGCCCAAATCACACCGCTCATCAGAGTACAGCCGGAGATGAAGAGCCCTTTGAGACCACCCTGCGGGCAGGCGAAATAGGCCGTGCAGCCAAGAAAACCAGCCCAGCTCAACAAGCCGAGAGAGACAGCCACCCAACCCCAGAGGCCGGAGAGGATGCCAGTCGTGATTGCAATACAAAGTAGTATGTTCATGGTGCGCATCTTAGCAGATGCGCACCATAGAAATGAGATCAGAAGCACATTACGTGCAAGTTGAAATGTATCGTTGCAGGATTTTTGTGATTCAAATCACTCTTCGTTCTCTTCTTCCAGCTCGTCCCACATGGCAGCGATAGCGTCACGCGTCAGCGGAGCCAGCGTTCTCCA
Source organism: Enterobacter cloacae complex sp. S1 (assembly GCF_014930525.1). Classification (NCBI taxonomy): domain Bacteria; kingdom Pseudomonadati; phylum Pseudomonadota; class Gammaproteobacteria; order Enterobacterales; family Enterobacteriaceae; genus Enterobacter; species Enterobacter cloacae complex sp. S1. Next base: position 31,846 of record NZ_JADBRE010000039.1, on the reverse strand, counting down.
GAACGGCGAGGTGGCATGGGCTTCAACTTTACCCAGGAAGGTGCCAACCCACGGAAGCAAATACGTTTCGAACAGGGTTTCAATCGCCTCGTTCTCATCATCACCTGCATTATCTTCAATCCAGGAGGCCGCCAGCAGCAGGGTACCGATATGATCGGCAGGCATATCCGTCAGCGGCATGCCCCGTTCTGAAAGAAACGCCCGAACTTCCGCTTCGGTCGCACCTTCCTGCCAGGCAGAACGATACGGCGACACGCGACACTCTTCCCCCACAAACAGCGCGTTGTAATCCGTTGAAATCTGCTGCATATCACAGCTTTTTTGCAAGCGTTCCAGCAACTCATCCTGTTCCAGCGGCCAGCTCTGCGCCAGTTTACCTTCACGAATCAGGGTAAACAGCGGAACCAGCAGCGGATCCTGCGGCTGGCGGTAATATAAGGTGCCCAGCACGCGGCAAAGGATGGAAAACTCATTCATGTTTTTATTCCGTTATTAATTAAAGATCGGCAAATTCATCAATCGGCGCCATGCCGCGCGACTCAAGGAAGTCGAGCATACGACGCGGCGTGACGTTCAGGATCTGTTCTTCCGGGAAATTCACGTCCCGCAATATTTTCAGGCACTCGCTGAAATCACCCAGCGTGAAGGCCGTGTGTGAATCAGAGCCCAGCGCCACCATGCCGCCCGCGTCACGCACGGCCGCCGCCACTTCGCGGCAGTTGGCTTCACTGCCCTTACGCGAGTGAACAAAGGAGGAGTTGTTAATCTCCAGCGCCACGCGGTGCTTCGCTGCCGCCTGCGCCACGGCCTGAATATCAATCGGGTATTTCGGATTTCCCGGGTGGCTAATAATGTGCACGTTGCCGCTGGCAATAGTGGCAATCATCGCTGCGGTGTTGGTCTCTTTATCCTGGGGCGCAAAGACCGGCTCGTGGAAGCCGGCGAGGATCAGATCTAACGAGGACAGCATCGGGCCGGTGCAGTCAATCTCACCGTCAGTATTTTTGATGTTCGCTTCGATGCCGCGCAGTATCCCGATACCGTCCACCAGGCGTGGCCAGATACGCATATTCACAAAATGCCAGTAGTGCGGCGCATCCGCCATATCCGGACCGTGATCGGTTATCGCAAACAGTTTAATGCCTTTCAGCTTCGCCTGAGCGATATAATCATGGAGGTTACTGTAAGCGTGGGTACTGGCGACGGTGTGCATATGCAGGTCAACGGGATACATCTTTCTCTCCTCTGCGGTTTTTCCAAAGGATAGCAGTTATCAGCGGCGAATATTAGCAAAAACCCGGCGAACGCCGGGTTTCTCTCAGTAGCCTCGCTGTCTGTCGACCTGTCCGGTCACCGCGTTGCCCTTCTCTATTTCGCTGATGGTATGCGAGATGTACGCCACGGCCTCCGCCGGTCGCGTCACGGCCGCAATATGAGGCGTCATCGCCACGCGCGGATGTGCCCAGAGCGGGCTGTCTTTTGGCAGCGGTTCGCGGCTATACACATCCAGCATTGCGCCTTTCAGTTTACCGCTATCCAGCGCTTTCAGCAGATCGTCTTCCACAACGTGTACCCCGCGCGCCAGGTTCATTAAGTAGCTGTCTTCTGCCAACTGGTTGAGGAGCGTGCCATTGATAATGCCGACCGTTTCCGCCGTATTCGGCAGCAGGTTAATAAGGACGCGAGTCCCTTTCAGGAACGCCGGGAGTTCGTCCGTTCCGGCAAAGCTCTCGACGCCTGGATAATCCTTACGGCTCCGGCTCCAGCAGCGCAGTGGGAAGCCCCACGGCGCGAGCGCTTCGGCGACTTTCGAACCCAGTACACCCGCGCCGAGGATGCCGATGGTGAAATCTTCATGCTGATAATCCGGAAGCGGTTCCCAGTGGGATTGCTGTTTAAACGCCTGATAATCGTCGAAACGGCGGAACCAGTGCAGCACCTGGCTCACGGCATATTCCTGCATCTGCTGCCCCATACCGGTATCTTCCAGACGAAACAGGGGAATATCCTCCGGCAGCATTTCAGGGTGTGCCTTCAGCTTACTGAGAATGGAATCCACACCCGCACCAAGAGCAAACACCGCCTTCAAACGGCGTCCCTGAAGCATTTCGACCGGGGGATGCCAGACCAGCGCGTAGTCGGCATGTTCATTATCGCCCTGTTTCCATTCGCGAACGCGTGCGCCAGGCAGTGCCGCCGTGAGCGCGTTAATCCAGTAAGCCGTATCAAAAGTGGGGTGATAGAAGATAATATCCATAGTCATTGCCTTTTATTGCGCTGTTTTATTTTCATTTTCAACTGGCTTGCCAGCATAACAAATTTATCGCTAAACCGCGTTGCTGATAAAAGAGGCGCATTTCGCACATTTCGGAATCAGGTTGCCTGAAGTTTGTCTAAACACGCTAAATTACTGAAAAAGTGGGTTGACGGCAGTACGGCTTTTCCTTACATTAGCGCCCGTCCCGACAACAACGGGATGACAATATGGTGAGGTGTCCGAGTGGCTGAAGGAGCACGCCTGGAAAGTGTGTATACGGCAACGTATCGGGGGTTCGAATCCCCCCCTCACCGCCATATTTGAAGAAGAGCTCGCATGAAAATGCGGGCTTTTTTTTCGTATGTTGCACGCCTTTGGGGGGGATGAGAACCCCCGACCGGGGTTCGACAACTGGCGCAGCCAGTTGGACAGACTGAGAGCGTAGCGAACAGGCTGCCCGCAGGGCGAGCGAAGCGAGTCAATCCCCCCCTCACCGCCATATTTAAGATGAGAGCTCGTACGAAAGTACGGGCTTTTTTCTTTTATATTCTCCGTAAGGAGATTCGCTCCCTGCGTTCTTTATGTCGGGTGGCGCTACGCTTACCCGACCTACAAAAAGCTAGTCTTCAACCATCTTTGCATACTCTTCGGTGAGAAAATCCACCAGCGTCCTGACCGATGGCAGCAGGCCGCGCCGGGATGGATACACCGCGTGGATCACTTCCCGTCTGGGTTCCCAGGCATTCAGCACCCGAACAAGTTCACCTGAAGCCAGCTGATCCTTCACCATCAAAATGGGCAGCTGTACCACGCCCACGCCCGCCATCGCCGCCTCCCGCAGCGCCAGCATGTCGGTAGTCACCAGGCGCGGCGTGAAGTGAATTTCTGCCTTTGCGCCCTCCGGCCCGCTCAATTCCCACTTATGCAGGTGCTTGCCCGCCCCCATACTTAACCCCGGCCACTCGCTGAGTTCAGAGGGCATCGCCGGGTTGCCCATCCGTTCAATCAGTGCCGGCCCGGCAACCAGACAGTGCCCCCTGTCCGCCAGCACCCTTAATACCAGATCGCTGTCATCAAACGGGCGCGGACGAACGCGGATCGCCACATCCACCCCCTCCGCCACCAGATCGACCCGGCGGTTGGTGGCTTCGAGCTGGAGGTTGATCCCTGGATAGCGCGCCATAAACCGCGCCAGCATGGGCCCCACGTGAACGTGCAGCAAGGTGACAGGACAGGTGATCCGGACCATACCGCGCGGCTCAGCCTGTAAAGCAGCCACCGCCTCCTCCGCAGCTTCAGCTTCCACCAGCATGGCTTTACAGTGCTGATAGAACGTCTGCCCCACCTCCGTCACCGCAAACTGCCGCGTGGTACGTTGGATCAACCGAACGCCCAGGCGTTCTTCCAGCTGCGCAATCCTACGGCTCAGTTTCGACTTAGGCTGATCGAGCGCCCGACCCGCCGCCGCAAAGCCACCATGCTCCACCACCTTCACAAACCATACGAAATCATTGAGATCCTGCATACGCCTCCATTGTTCCATTTAAGGAACAGTGAATGTCATTTTTGCTATCTACCGGGATATTAACCCTGAATATAAGCTAATTCCATCAACAGGACATCAGGAGTTAATCATGAAAAACGTAACAGGCGTGTATACCGCACCTCGTCCGCACTGGGTCGGTGACGGTTTTCCGGTTCGTTCGATGTTTTCTTACCAGACGCACGGCGAGCCCCTGAGCCCGTTCCTGCTGCTGGACTACGCCGGACCGCATACCTTCCCGGCGGACGGCGCGAAACGCGGCGTGGGCGAGCACCCTCATCGCGGTTTTGAAACGGTGACCATCGTCTACTCAGGCGAAGTGGAGCACCGTGATTCCACCGGCAGAGGCGGCGTTATTGGCCCAGGCGACGTGCAGTGGATGACGGCAGGCGCAGGCATTTTGCACGAGGAGTTCCACTCCAGCGCGTTTTCGCAGAAAGGCGGTGAACTGAAAATGATGCAGCTGTGGGTCAACCTGCCCGCCAAAGACAAAATGGCGACGCCTGGCTACCAGAGCATCACTCAGGCGGATATCCCGGTGGTCACCCTGCCGGATAACAGCGGAACATTGCGCGTGATTGCTGGCCGTTTTGGAGAGGTAACCGGCCCGGCGCATACCTTCTCACCGCTGAACGTGTGGGATCTCGCGCTGCGCCAGGGTAGCCATCTGACGCTCAATCAGCCCGAAGGCTGGAGCACGGCGCTGGTTGTCGTTGAAGGCAGCGTGACGGTGAACGGCACCACGCATGCCGGTGAGGCGCAACTGGTCGTGCTGAGTCAGAGCGGTGACAAACTGCATCTCGAAGCCAGCAGCGATGCCAAAGTGCTGCTGATGGCCGGGGAGCCGCTGAATGAACCCATCGTGGGCTATGGCCCGTTTGTGATGAACAGTAAAACCGAAATTGCCGAGGCTATTCGCGATTTCAACTCCGGCCGCTTTGGCCAAATCTAAACGTAATAAGGAGCGCATTATGTCTACCCCTGCAAACTTCAACGGTGCACGTCCCGTTATTGACGTAAACGATGCCGTTATGCTGCTTATCGATCACCAGAGCGGGCTGTTCCAGACCGTAGGAGACATGCCAATGCCTGAGCTGCGCGCCCGTGCAGCAGCGCTGGCAAAAATCGCCTCGCTGGCGAAGATCCCGGTGATCACCACGGCGTCGGTTCCACAGGGACCGAACGGCCCGCTTATCCCGGAGATCCACGCCAACGCGCCGCACGCACAGTATGTGGCACGCAAGGGTGAGATCAACGCCTGGGATAACCCGGAGTTCGTGGCGGCGGTGAAAGCCACCGGGCGCAAAACGCTGATTATCGCGGGGACGATCACCAGCGTCTGCATGGCCTTCCCGTCCATCAGCGCGGTGGCGGACGGATATAAAGTGTTTGCGGTGATTGATGCATCCGGCACCTACAGCAAAATGGCGCAGGAGATCACCCTGGCGCGCGTAGTGCAGGCAGGCGTGGTGCCGATGGACACGGCTGCTGTTGCTTCCGAAATTCAGCGCACGTGGAACCGTGAAGATGCGGGTGAATGGGCTGAGGTGTACACACACATCTTCCCGGCCTACCAGCTGCTGATCGAAAGCTACAGCAAAGCGCAGGACGTGGTGAAAAATAGCGAAGTGCTCGATTCGCAGCGTTAATCCTGCGCGCTGCGACATAAGCTGATTAAGGCTTAACCGAACAAGCACGAATGCTGAAAATCTGCTTGACCGTTTTAGCGCAACTCCCTATAGTAGCGCCCCGTTGCCCCCCAAGCGGTCAGGCAGCAAAACAATATGGTGAGGTGTCCGAGTGGCTGAAGGAGCACGCCTGGAAAGTGTGTATACGGCAACGTATCGGGGGTTCGAATCCCCCCCTCACCGCCATATTCAAGACAAGAGCTCGTACGAAAGTACGGGCTTTTTTCTTTTATATTCTCCGAAAAGGGGGGGATGAGAACCCCCGACTGGGGTTCGACAACTGGCGGCAGCCAGTTGGACAGACTGAGAGCATAGCGAACAGGCTGCCCGCAGGGCGAGCGAAGCGAGTCAATCCCCCCCCTCACCGCCATATTTGAAGAAGAGCTCGCATGAAAATGCGGGCTTTTTTTTCGCATGTGCACGCCTTTGGGGGGGATGAGAACCCCCGACCGGGGTTCGACAACTGGCGCAGCCAGTTGGACAGGCTGAGAGCGAAGCGAACAGGCTGCCCGCAGGGCGAGCGCAGCGAGTCAATCCCCCCGGTGCTATATGCAGCTCGGTGCGGCCTGAGCCCCTCACCCTAACCCTCTCCCCAGGGGAGAGGGGTTAAAATGCACAAAAAACAAAGCCCGGTTTCCCGGGCCTTGAATACAACAGCATACTCAATAATACGCTTCCAACGTGCGTTGACACAGCGCTGAGCGCACACAGTCATCTTTGGTGAAGCGGACCACCCCTATCATCTCATCTTCCTCAAAACGTGACATGGCATCGCTCAGGCCGGACTTCACGCCCGACGGCAGGTCACACTGGGTAATATCGCCGTTGACGATAACCGTCACGTTCTCCCCGAGGCGCGTTAAAAACATCTTCATTTGCGCAGCGGTCACGTTCTGAGCCTCGTCAAGAATGACGACCGCATTTTCAAATGTACGTCCGCGCATATAGGCGAACGGCGCGATTTCCACCTTGCCAATCTCTGGTCGCAGGCAGTACTGCATAAAGGAAGCGCCCAACCGCTTCACCAGCACGTCATAGACGGGCCTGAAGTACGGGGCAAACTTCTCGGAAATATCGCCGGGCAGGAAGCCCAGATCTTCATCCGCTTGCAGTACCGGACGGGTAACGATGATCCTTTCCACGTCCTTATGAATCAGCGCCTCCGCCGCTTTGGCGGCGCTGATCCAGGTTTTCCCGCATCCGGCTTCCCCGGTTGCAAAGATGAGCTGTTTACTCTCGATAGCATTCAGGTAGTGCGCCTGAGCTTCATTCCGCGCCACTATTGGCGATGCATCGCGGCTGTCCCGCGCCATGCCAATGGATTCTACGCCGCTCATCTGCACAAGCGAGGTGACCGATTCTTCTTCACGCTGTTTATGGCTACGTGAATCCCGTCTCAGCACACGTTTTGCTTCACGACGAGCTTTGATCACTGCTTTCTGTCTTCCCATGGATAGCACCTTGAGTTGTTGGTATTCATCACACGCGCCAGCATCGGCACGATTATGCGCACGAACATCAGAGGGTTGGCTTCCTTGTAAGCCATTGCTTGCATTACCGGATGACGATATACAACGGCTACGCGCACCGTTATGCACGTCGGTAGAAAAAGGTTCTTGAGGTGAAGGAGAGAATTTGGTGGTGAGGAAATCGCTGCCGGAGTCTGAGCCTCCGCGCCGGGTACTGCGGTTGATGTGTTTACCTTGTCCAGTACAGGACGCAACCATTCGCGATCTCCATAGTGAGTTAATATCACTGCCGGGAACTACCGCTGTCTTCTCTTAAGTACATCAGGAATTATCATAAATGCAACATTTATTTTACCTGAATGCAACTTTTAGGACTGCCCCTACATGGAAAATCAGTCTTATATAGAAATATTACAGAAATATAACAATAAGATAGTCCTTCGAAAAAATAATGTCCCCGCGAACTGTCGCAGGGACGATTATCAGGCTTCTATCAGACCCTGAGCGAGCCAGGCGTTCGCGTCACGCGCGCCGGGCAGGGCAAAGAAATAGCCGCCGCCGATGGGCTTAATATATTCCTCCAGCGCTTCGCCGTTGAGCCGCTTCTGCACGGTGAGGAATCCCTTCTCCAGATCGTGCTGATAGCAGACAAACAGCAGTCCCATATCAAGCTGACCGGAGTTGGTCGCTCCCAGCGAGTAGCTGTAGCCCCTGCGCATCATCAGGCTGGACTGCGTCTCTTTGGTGCGAGGATTGGCGAGGCGAATATGGCTGTCCAGCGCGATGACATCCCCGTTCGGATCGCGGGCGTAGTCGGGTTCATCGTGCTCGTGCTTCATGCCGAGCGGTGCGCCGGTTTGCTTATCGCGACCAAAGATAGTTTGCTGCTCTTTCAGCGGCGTGCGATCCCAGAACTCCACGTGGAACTGAATGATACGCACCGCCTGATAGGTGCCTCCGACCGCCCAGGCCGGTTCGCCCTGATCCGCCGTCACCCATACCACGTTCTTCATCAACGCGGTATTGCTGCTGTCCGGGTTGGCGGTGCCGTCTTTGAAGCCCAGCAGGTTGACCGGCGTCTCTTTCCCTTTACTGCGCGCGGCGTGGTCAGAGATAAAACCTTCCCGCTTCCAGCGCACGCTCAGCAGATCCGGGGTGTGCTTGATAATATCGCGCAGGGCGTGGATCACCGTATCCTGGGTATTGGCGCAGATCTGCAACAGCAGATCGCCGTGGCACAGCGCCGCGTCGAGAGAATCATTCGGGAATCGCGTCATTTTTTGCAGCGCTTTCGGCTTCTGCTTCGCCAGTCCGTAGCGATCATCAAACAGCGATTCCCCCACCGACACGGTGATGGTCAGATTATCGGGAGCGATAAACGCGCCGAGGATGCCGGAATCCATCGGCGGCAGGCGCGGATTCGGTGTTTCCGGTGCGGGACCGCCGGCGGTGAGGAAGGCAATACGCGTGGTCAACAGCCTGAACAGACGCTCAAGGTCGGCTTTATCACTCGCCAGCGAATCGAAAGCCACCAGCATCATCGAGGCCTGCTGCGGCGTCAGGATCCCCGCCTGGTGCTCACCATAAAACGGCTGCGTTTCCATACGCGCATCCGGGGAGAGCGTGCCAGGGGCGCTTTGCGGTTTTGCCGCATGCGCCACCGGACAGCCTCCCGCCAGGGCAAACGCGCCGCCCAGCGCCCCTACCCCTTTTAACAACCGACGTCGGGAAGGTTCCGCCACGTCGTATTCGTCATGCTTGTTCATCGCTTAATCCAGACCCAGTACGCCACGCAGCAGGGAGAGATCTTCCGCCAGGGTGGTTATCGGGCCTTTCAGCGCGTTACGGTCAGCATCGGTCAGCTTGTCGTAGGTTTCGAACCCGTCTTTGGTGCGATATTTCGCCAGGATAGCGTCAACTTTCTTAAAGTTGGCATCCACTTTCGCCAGCAGCTCGCCGTTCTCTTTTTGCAGCTGAGGCCGCAGCAGCTCGACAATTTTCTGTGCGCCGTCGACGTTCGCCTGGAAGTCCCACAGATCGGTGTGGCTGTAACGATCTTCTTCACCGCTGATTTTGCTGGCGGCCACTTCTTCAATCAGGCCCGCTGCGCCACCCACCACTTTCGACGGTGGGAATGCCAGCTCGCTGATGCGTTTTTGCAGCTCCAGCACGTCGCTGTTGAGCTGCTCGGCGTATTTCTCCATCCCACTGGTGGAGTTATCGCCAAACAGGGCTTTTTCCAGACGGTGGAAGCCGGTGAATTTCGGATCGGCGGCCTTCTGCTCGTAGTCGTCTTCACGGGCGTCAATGCTGCCATCGAGATCAGAGAACAGTTCGGCAATCGGCTCAATGCGCTCGTAGTGCTGACGGGTAGGCGCATACAGGGATTTCGCTTTTTCGATATCGCCCGCTTTCACCGCGTCGGTAAAGGCTTTGGTGCCTGCCACCAGGTCCGCTGTCTCTTTGGTGACGTAGGCTTTATAGGCGGTAATGGCGTCGCCGAGGCTTAGCAACGCCGTGCCCTTGGCCGCGTCCGCCGTCGCTGCGCCTTTGACGATCAGCTTACCTTTCGGGTTAGTCAGCAGGCCGCAGGTCATGTCATATTCCCCGGGCTGAAGATTTGCGGTCATCTTCTGGCTGAAGCCCGGCGCGATATTCTCGCGCTCTTCCACCACCATCACGCCTTTCAGGATCTCCCACTCCAGCGCCTTCTGGCTGTGGTTCTGAATAATAAACTGCGTTTTACCGCTGTTAACCGTGATGGTCATCGGCTCGCACTGTTTATCGTTGACGGTGACTTTTACCTGCGGAATATCTGCCGCCTGAGCGGTGAAGGCAGACACGAACAGCGCGGCAATGCCTGCGCATAACGCACTACGACGGAACTGAATGGCCATGACTCTTCCCTTTAAAAGTATGTTGTAACTAAAACAGCACTTACGGCGCTACGCGCGACGTCTGCGAGCCGGTACGCGGCGGCATAGCGAACAGGATCAGCGCCGGAACCAGATAGATAAAGTACATCGCCACTTCGCTGACGCTCGGCGTTTCCTGGTAGCCGAAGATCCCTTCGAGCAGGGTACCGGTCAGTGAATGGGTCGACAGGACGTTGCTGAGATCGAACGCCACGTCCTGGAAGTGGTTCCACAGACCCGCTTCGTGGAAGGCGCGGATCGCCCCTGCCGCCAGCCCTGCGGCCACCAGCAGAATAAACAGGCTGGTCCACTTGAAGAACGCGCCCAGGTTAAGACGAATGCCGCCCCAGTAGAGCAGGAAGCCAAGCACAACCGCCGTGGCCAGCCCGAGCACCGCGCCCAGTGGGGGCCAGATGCCCACGTCCTGTTGAAAAGCCGCGAGCAGGAAGAACACAGACTCCAGGCCTTCACGCGCCACGGCGAAAAAGACCATCATGATCAGCGCCCAGCCGTGGTGGTTGCCTTTTTGCAGGGCGTTATCCACCGCCTGCTCAAGCTGTACTTTCACGTTACGGGAGACCTTGCGCATCCAGAACACCATCCAGGTGAGGATCACCACCGCAATCACGGCGACGATCCCTTCAAACAGCTCCTGCTCTTTCTGCGGGAACTCCCCGGTGGTTTCGTTGATGAGGATACCGAGGCCCAGGCAGAGCGCCGCAGCAAGGAAAACCCCAACCCACATCACGCCAATCCAGCGTCCGCGCTGGGTACGCTTCAGATAACTGGCGATAAGGCTAACAATCAGGGCCGCTTCAAGGCCTTCACGTAACATAATGAGAAAAGGAACAAACATGCCGACACCTTAAATGTTTATCGCGGTCAACTGATGCAAAGAAAAGTAAATTCTTGTGATAGTGATTATCATTACGGCAACAAGAAAAACAAGCGAAATGTGTTGCGTTTTGATGACCAGATGTAAACGCATTGCGGAGTAATAATTGCCTGAGTAACCGTTACGTTTATAAGGTATAACGAAAATGCCCATTTACGGTTAACCGGGGCTGTGGCTAAATGTCCGCCTCGAAAACCAACTGAAAATAAGCCATGTTTAAAATTGTCCATTTCCTGCTGGCGCTGGTGATTATTCTTGCGCTCGCCTGGCTGGTGAGTTTCGACCGCCGAAAAATTCGTATTCGTTTCGTTTTACAGCTGATCGTGATCGAAATCGCGCTGGCGTTCTTTTTCCTCCACGCAGAAAGCGGCCTGTTTATTATTAAATACGTCTCCGGTTTCTTTGAGTCGCTGCTTAAATTCGCTGCCGAAGGGACGAATTTTGTCTTTGGCGGGATGGGGGAAAAAGGGCTGGCGTTCATTTTCCTTGGCGTGCTCTGCCCCATTATTTTTATCTCGGCACTGATTGGTATTCTTCAGCACTGGCGTATTCTGCCGATCTTTATTCGGGTGATCGGGACGCTGCTGTCAAAACTGAACGGCATGGGCAAGCTGGAATCCTTTAACGCGGTGAGTTCGCTGATCCTCGGTCAATCGGAAAACTTCATTGCCTACAAAGGCGTGCTGGGCGATCTCTCCTCGCGTCGTCTGTTTACGATGGCTGCCACGGCCATGTCGACGGTTTCGCTGTCGATTGTCGGGGCCTATATGACTATGCTCGACGCCAGATTTGTCGTCGCGGCGCTGATCCTGAACATGTTTAGCACCTTTATTATTCTTTCGGTTATTAACCCGGCCCGCCCGGAAGCGGAGCCGGATATCAAGCTGGAAAAACTGCACGAATCCCAGAGCTTCTTTGAAATGCTGGGCGAGTATATTCTGGCCGGTTTTAAGGTGGCGATGATTATTCTGGCGATGCTGATTGGCTTTATCGCCCTTATTAGCGCCATTAACGCCCTCTTCTCCGGCATATTTGGCATGAGCTTCCAGCAGATTCTGGGTTATGTGTTTTATCCGCTGGCGTGGCTTATTGGTATTCCGCTGAGCGATGCCTTAAACGCGGGGAGCATTATGGCAACCAAGCTGGTGGCGAATGAATTTGTGGCGATGATCGAGCTGCAAAAAATAGCCCATCAAATGTCACCGCGCGGGCTGGGTATTTTGTCCGTGTTCCTGGTGTCGTTCGCTAACTTCGCTTCCATTGGCATTGTGGCGGGGGCAATAAAAGGTCTGAATGAGCAACAGGGTAACGTGGTGTCGCGGTTTGGTTTACGCCTGGTATACGGGGCAACGCTGGTAAGCCTGCTGTCGGCGAGTTTTGCGGGGTTGGTGCTCTGATGCAATGCCGGGTGGCGCGCAGCGATCCCGGCCTACAAAACAACAACGGCGGGATTTCCCGCCGTTTTCATTAAAACTGCACGCACACCGGCTGGTCGACCCGCATCACCGACTCCTGCGCGAAGCGTGACTTATAGATCCCGCGCAACGCTTCGATATTCTTCTCACTCTGCGCGTCTTTAGCGTGGATCAGCATCAATGCCTTGCTCGGCTCGCGTGCCACTTTTCCATCATTCCCCAGCCACTGACCGCGCGCATCAAATACCGTTAAACCATCGCGAAAGCGTGGCGTCACGTCCTGGTCGACAAACTGCTGCCATTCGTTGCCTGTGATTTGCGCCCCGGCAGGACGGTTTAAGCCGAAATAGAGCGTGGTCTGCTGCATCTGATTTTCTGCTTTGCAGGTTTCCACCGCCGCATGCTGCGAGGGTGCGTTACAGCCCGCCAGCAGCACGAATGCTGCCACCATTAACCCTGTTTTAATTCTCATTGATGAAGACTCACAAAGGTGAAAGGACTATCCCCTCTCCCCACCGGGGAGAGGGTTAGGGTGAGGGGAAAATTACTCAGCCTGGAGCTTAGACGGCGGCGCTGAGTGATAGTGCGCGTCCGCCTCCGCAAAGCGTTTCTGCATGGCGGCAGACGGCGCTTTACCCAGCAGGCTAAACACCACGATACCGAGGCTGCCGAAGATGAAGCCCGGAATAATTTCGTACAGGCCCAGCCACGCGAACTGTTTCCAGACGATAACGGTTACCGCACCGATAATCATCCCCGCCAGCGCGCCGTTGCGGGTCATGCGTGACCACAGTACAGAGAACAGCACCACCGGACCAAATGCTGCACCAAAGCCCGCCCAGGCGTAGCTCACCAGCCCCAGCACGCGGTTTTCCGGGTTTGCCGCCAGCGCAATTGCAATTAGCGCCACCAGCAGTACCATAAAGCGCCCTACCCACACCAGCTCTTTCTGGCTCGCGCCCTTACGCAGAAACGCTTTGTAGAGGTCTTCGGTGATGGCACTGGAACACACCAGCAACTGGCAGCTCAGGGTGGACATCACCGCCGCGAGGATCGCGGAGAGCAGAATACCGGCAATCCACGGGTTGAACAGGATCTGCGCCAGCTCGATGAACACGCGCTCGGCGTTCTGGTTCACAGCGCCCGCCTGCGCCGGGTTGTTATTGAAGTAGGCGATGCCGAAGAAGCCAACCGCACACGCCCCCGCCAGACACAGGATCATCCACGTCATGCTGATACGACGCGCGTGAACGATGGTATGGTGAGAATCCGCCGCCATGAAACGCGCCAGAATGTGCGGCTGGCCAAAGTAGCCCAGGCCCCAGCCCATCAGAGAGACGATGGCGACGAAGTTCAGCCCTTTCAGCATATCGACGTTTTCAATGCTCTTCTGCTTGATCACTTCCAGCGATTCGCCAAAGCCGCCGACGGTAAAAATGACAATCACCGGGGTCAGGATCAGGGCGAAGATCATCAGGCTCGCCTGCACGGTATCGGTCCAGCTAACCGCCAGGAATCCGCCCACGAAGGTATAGATGATGGTCGCGGCCGCACCGGCCCACAGCGCCGTTTCATAGCTCATGCCAAAGGTGCTTTCGAACAGGCGCGCGCCCGCCACGATGCCGGAGGCACAGTAGATGGTGAAGAACAGCAGGATCACCACCGCGGAGATAATGCGCAGGATACGGCTGTTATCTTCAAAGCGTCCGGTGAAGTAGTCCGGCAGCGTCAGGGCGTTGTTGTTGGCTTCGGTGTGCACGCGCAGACGGCCTGCCACCAGCTTCCAGTTGATCCACGCGCCAACGGTCAGGCCGATGGCGATCCAGCTTTCGGAGATACCGGAGATGAAAATCGCGCCCGGCAGCCCCATCAGCAGCCAGCCGCTCATGTCGGAAGCGCCCGCAGAGAGTGCGGTGACCATCGGGCCTAAGCTGCGCCCGCCGAGGATGTAGTCGTCAAAGTTTTTAGTGGAACGCCATGCCAAAAACCCTATCAGGATCATGCCAAAAATATAAACGAGAAATGTCACCAGCATCGGTGTGCTAATAGCCATTCAAATTCTCCAAAATGTCGAGCGACAACCGTCCGGGTTGCCTTGTTATGTCATCACCGGAACGTAGTGATGTGTGTATGTGTTTCCGTTGGGCGCGCTATCCTGCCGTATACGCATCCCACTGACAAACGATTTAACACTGCATTTACATGAATTTCATCCCTGGTTTTATACGTCTTTCCTATAGGTTGCACTCGCTCACGCTTTTACGGGTTGCACCTTTAAAAAGTGTTAAGCACCGCATAAAAACTGGGCTCAGAAACCGCCGCACGTTCTTTTTCACAGCTAACCAATCGTTAACAATCCATTCATTTTCCAGCTTGCAGACCAGGTCACATTTAACACGGTTGCACAAAGTTGCAACATGGTGGATATTTCACGCTATCAACAGAACGCTATTACAGAACAACAGGAGTTTTGGCATGGGGATGACCACCATGGGGGTTAAGCTGGATGACGCTACCCGCGAACGGATTAAAACCGCTGCGACCCGCATCGACCGCACACCGCACTGGTTAATCAAGCAGGCGATTTTTAACTATCTGGAAAGACTGGAGAGTGAAGAAGGCCTGCCGGAGCTGCCTGCCCTGCTGGCGGGTGCAGCGAACGAAAGCGAAGAGGCCGCGACGGCCGTTGAAGAGAACCACCAGCCGTTCCTCGAATTTGCCGAGCAGATCCTGCCGCAGTCCGTCAGCCGCGCCGCCATTACCGGCGCCTACCGCCGTGCCGAAACCGACGCCGTGCCGATGCTCCTGGAGCAGGCGCGCCTGCCGGAAGCCGTTGCCGCTCAGGCGCACAGCCTCGCGTATCAGCTCGCCGACAAGCTGCGTAACCAGAAAACCGCCAGCGGACGCGCCGGTATGGTGCAGGGTCTGTTGCAGGAGTTCTCCCTCTCCTCGCAGGAAGGCGTGGCGCTGATGTGTCTGGCGGAAGCGCTGCTGCGTATTCCGGATAAAGCCACCCGCGATGCCCTGATCCGCGACAAAATCAGCAACGGCAACTGGCACTCCCACATTGGCCGCAGTCCGTCCCTGTTCGTTAACGCCGCCACCTGGGGCCTGCTGTTTACCGGCAAGCTGGTCTCCACCCATAACGAAGCCAACCTGTCGCGCTCTCTGAACCGCATCATCGGCAAAAGCGGCGAGCCGCTGATCCGCAAGGGCGTGGACATGGCGATGCGCCTGATGGGCGAGCAGTTCGTCACCGGGGAAACCATTGCCGAAGCGCTGGCGAACGCCCGCAAGCTGGAAGACAAAGGCTTCCGCTACTCCTACGACATGCTGGGTGAAGCGGCGCTGACCGCCGCCGACGCGCAGGCCTACATGGTCTCTTACCAGCAGGCGATCCACGCCATCGGTAAAGCCTCCAACGGCCGCGGCATTTATGAAGGCCCGGGCATCTCCATTAAGCTCTCCGCCCTGCACCCGCGCTACAGCCGTGCGCAGTACGACCGGGTGATGGAAGAACTCTACCCGCGCCTGAAGTCCCTGACCCTGCTGGCGCGCCAGTATGACATCGGCATCAACATCGACGCCGAAGAGGCGGACCGTCTGGAGATCTCCCTCGACCTGCTGGAAAAACTGTGCTTCGAGCCGGAGCTGGCGGGCTGGAACGGGATTGGTTTCGTTATCCAGGCCTACCAGAAACGCTGTCCGTTCGTCATTGACTACCTGATTGACCTGGCCAGCCGCAGCCGTCGCCGCCTGATGATCCGTCTGGTGAAGGGCGCCTACTGGGACAGCGAAATCAAACGCGCCCAGATGGAAGGTCTGGAAGGTTATCCGGTCTATACCCGCAAGGTCTATACCGACGTCTCTTACCTCGCCTGCGCGAAAAAACTGCTCGGCGTGCCGAACCTGATTTATCCGCAGTTCGCCACCCACAACGCCCACACCCTGGCGGCGATTTACAGCCTCGCGGGTCAGAACTACTATCCGGGCCAGTACGAGTTCCAGTGCCTGCACGGCATGGGTGAACCGCTGTACGAGCAGGTGACCGGTAAAGTGGCCGACGGCAAGCTGAACCGTCCGTGCCGAATTTATGCCCCGGTAGGTACCCACGAAACCCTGCTGGCCTACCTGGTGCGTCGTCTGCTGGAGAACGGGGCGAACACCTCCTTCGTTAACCGCATCGCCGATACCACCCTGCCGCTGGACGAACTGGTGGCCGATCCGGTACAGGCCGTTGAGAAGATGGCGGCGCAGGAAGGCCAGATTGGTCTGCCGCATCCGAAGATTGCCCTGCCGCGCGAGCTGTATGGTGCAGGTCGCGTCAACTCGGCGGGTCTGGATCTCGCCAACGAACACCGTCTGGCGTCGCTCTCTTCTGCCCTGCTAAACAGCGCATTGCAGAAGTGGCAGGCCAGGCCGATCCTTGAGCAGTCCGTTGAGGACGGTGAAATGCAGCCGGTGATCAACCCGGCAGAGCCGAAGGATATCGTCGGCTACGTGCGCGAAGCCACGGAAGCGGAAGTGGAGCAGGCCCTGGAGAGCGCGGTGAACAACGCGCCAATCTGGTTTGCCACCCCGCCGCAGGAGCGTGCCGCCATTCTGGAACGCGCGGCGGTGCTGATGGAAGATCAGATGCAGCAGCTTATCGGCATTCTGGTGCGTGAAGCGGGTAAAACCTTCAGCAACGCCATCGCCGAAGTGCGCGAGGCGGTCGACTTCCTGCACTACTACGCCGGTCATGTGCGCGATGATTTCGACAACGAAACCCACCGTCCGCTCGGCCCGGTGGTGTGTATCAGCCCGTGGAACTTCCCGCTGGCGATCTTCACCGGCCAGATTGCCGCGGCGCTGGCCGCAGGCAACAGCGTTCTGGCGAAACCGGCAGAGCAGACCCCGCTGATTGCCGCCCAGGGCATTAGCATTCTGCTGGAAGCGGGCGTACCGGCGGGCGTGGTGCAGCTGCTGCCAGGGCGCGGTGAAACGGTCGGGGCCAAACTGACCTCCGATAACCGCGTACGCGGCGTGATGTTTACCGGTTCTACCGAAGTGGCCTCCCTGCTACAACGCAACATCGCCACCCGTCTGGATGCGCAGGGCCGTCCTACCCCGCTGATCGCTGAAACCGGCGGCATGAACGCCATGATCGTGGACTCCTCCGCGCTCACCGAGCAGGTCGTCGTTGACGTGCTGGCCTCTGCTTTCGACAGCGCGGGCCAACGCTGTTCCGCCCTGCGCGTACTGTGCTTACAGGATGACGTGGCTGACCACACGCTGAAGATGCTGCGCGGTGCGATGGCGGAATGCCGCATGGGCAACCCGGGCCGTCTCACCACCGACATCGGGCCGGTGATCGACGCGGAAGCCAAAGCCAACATCGAAAACCACATTCAGACCATGCGTGCCAAAGGCCGTCCGGTGTTCCAGGCGGTGCGCGAGAACAGCGAAGATGCCCGCGAGTGGCAGACAGGCACCTTCGTGCCGCCAACGCTGATTGAGCTGGCAAGCTTCGACGAGCTGAAAAAAGAGGTCTTCGGTCCGGTACTGCACGTGGTGCGCTACAACCGTAACAACCTCAACGAGCTGATCGATCAGATCAACGCCTCGGGTTACGGCCTGACGCTTGGCGTGCATACCCGTATCGACGAAACTATTGCCCAGGTGACCGGCAATGCTAAAGTCGGCAACCTGTACGTCAACCGCAATATGGTTGGCGCGGTCGTGGGCGTGCAGCCATTCGGCGGTGAAGGTCTCTCCGGCACCGGCCCGAAAGCGGGCGGTCCGCTCTATCTGTACCGCCTGCTGGCAAACCGTCCGGAAAATGCGCTGGGCGTGACGCTGGCGCGTCAGGACGCGGAATATCCGGTGGATGCGCAGGTGAAAGCCGTGCTGACCCAGCCGCTGGACGCGCTGATTAAGTGGGCTGAAAATCGTCCCGAGCTGCATGCGATTGCACAGCAGTACGGCGAGCTGGCGCAGGCGGGAACACAGCGTCTGCTGCCGGGTCCAACCGGTGAGCGCAACACCTGGACGTTGATGCCGCGCGAGCGTGTGCTGTGCGTGGCGGATAACGAGGAGGATGCGCTGGTGCAGCTGGCAGCCGCAACGGCAACGGGCTGTGAGGTGCTGTGGCCGGAAGATGCCCTGCATCGCGACCTCGCCAAACAGTTGCCAAAAGCGGTCTCGGCCCGCATTCGCTTTGCGAAGGCCGATGCCCTGCTGACCCAGCCGTTTGACGCGGTGATCTACCACGGTGATTCCGACCAGCTGCGCGAACTGTGCGAGCAGGTTGCGGCCCGCAGCGGCGCGATTGTCTCGGTGCAGGGCTTCGCCCGCGGGGAGACCAACCTGCTGCTGGAGCGTCTGTACGTTGAGCGCTCGCTCAGCGTCAACACCGCGGCGGCGGGAGGTAACGCCAGCCTGATGACAATCGGTTAATCGTGTAAACTCTCCCCGGTGACGCTACGCTTACCGGGGCTACAAAACAGCCCAGGCCGGATAAGCACAGCGTATCCGGCTTTTTACATGGAGGGGATGATGAAAAGAGTATTTCTCGCAGGTGCAGCCCTGCTCATGAGCGCCAGCGCGCTGGCCGACGAGTGCGATAACGCGACCACCCAGCTTGAACTGAACACCTGTAGCGCGCAGCAGTACCAGGCCGCCGATAAAAAGCTCAACGAGACGTATCAGGCCGCCATCAAACGTGCGGCAGCGCCTCAGCGCGATCTCCTGAAAAAGGCGCAGCAGGCGTGGATTAGCCTGCGCGACGCGGACTGTGCGTTTATCGGTTCGGGTACGGAAGGCGGGAGCGTTCAGCCAATGATTGTGAACCAGTGTCTGGCGGAGAAAACCGCGGAGCGCGAAGCGTTTCTGGCCACGCTGATGCAGTGTGAAGAGGGCGACTTAAGCTGTCCTCTTCCGCCGGGAAACTAGCGCACGCGGATCCCTTCGATAATCATCCGCTGTACGTTTTCCAGGGTGCTCTGGAAAAACGCCTCGTCCTGGAGCGTTTTACCGGTCACCGCCTCGACCTGGGCCGCGAAGTCAGCGTAGTGCTGGGTTGAGGCCCAAATCATGAAGATCAGATGATGCGGATCGACGGGCGCCAGTTTTCCGCTGGCGACCCATCCGGCAATAATGGCCGATTTATCGTCCACCAGCTGCTTTAGATCTCCCGTCAGCTCCGCCTGCAACAGCGGCGCGCCCTGCAACATCTCCAGGCAGAACAGCCTTGATGCCTGCGGGTAATCACGCGATACCTCCAGCTTCAGGCGTATGTACTCCTCTATCGCCACCAGCGGGGCCAGCTCTTCGCGAAACGCCTTGAGAGGTGCCAGCCAGATATCGAGGATCTGCTGCATCACCGCGATATAGAGCGCCTCTTTTGACGGGTAGTAGTAGAGCAGATTGGTTTTGGATACCCCGGCCTGCTCCGCCACCTGCTCAAGGCGCGTACCGTGAATACCAAACTGCGAAAATGTCTCCAGCGCAGCGCTGAGGATCGCCTGTTTCTTGGCGCTCACCGCCTGCGAACGTTTACCGGGTGTTTTCACTGCGCCTTGTGTCATTTTCGCTCTCCATTTTCTGTCCTGCGCTCAGCATAGCAAAACCCCCGTCTCGCCACGACCTTCTGCACCCTCAGCGCGCATGAGTGCCTGTTTTCTGTGCAATGATTTTGACCATCCAGTCCACATTTTCGCTGTTAATTTTAACAACCATCATTTAACACATTAATAACAAAGTGATTTTCAAAACTGGCACTGCCTTTGCAAAAACATCGTGACACCTGCGACGTAATGAAGAGAGGTTCGTGATGAAAATTGGCGTATTTGTACCGATCGGCAACAACGGCTGGCTTATCTCGACCACTGCCCCGCAATACATGCCGACCTTTGAGCTGAATAAAGCCATCGTGCAGAAAGCGGAGCACTACCACTTCGACTTTGCGCTCTCGATGATCAAGCTGCGCGGTTTCGGCGGTAAGACCGAATTCTGGGACCACAACCTGGAGTCTTTCACCCTGATGGCGGGCCTGGCGGCGGTAACCTCGCGCATCCAGATTTACGCCACCGCCGCCACCCTTACCCTTCCCCCGGCAATCGTGGCGCGGATGGCCTCCACCATCGACTCCATCTCCGGCGGGCGCTTTGGCGTTAACCTGGTCACCGGCTGGCAAAAGCCGGAGTACGAGCAGATGGGAATCTGGCCGGGGGACGATTACTTTTCCCGTCGCTACGACTACCTGACCGAATATGTGCAGGTGCTGCGCGATCTGTGGGGCACCGGCAAAAGCGATTTCAAAGGCGACTTCTTCACCATGAACGACTGCCGCGTCAGCCCACAGCCGTCGGTGCCGATGAAGGTTATCTGCGCCGGGCAGAGCGACGCGGGAATGGAATTCTCGGCGAAATACGCCGACTTTAACTTCTGCTTCGGCAAAGGCGTTAACACCCCTGCCGCCTTCGCGCCCACCGCGGCACGCATGAAAGCGGCGGCCGACAAAACCGGGCGCGACGTGGGTTCCTACGTGCTGTTTATGGTGATTGCCGACGAAACCGATGACGCCGCGCGCGCCAAATGGGAACGATACAAGGACGGCGCGGATGACGAAGCGCTGAGCTGGCTTACCGAGCAGAGCCAGAAGGATACCCGCTCCGGCGCGGACACCAACGTTCGCCAGATGGCCGACCCGACGTCTGCCGTCAATATCAACATGGGCACCCTGGTTGGCTCGTATGCCAGCGTCGCCAGAATGCTCGACGAAGTGGCTGCCGTGCCCGGCGCCGAAGGCGTGCTGCTGACCTTCGATGATTTTCTCACCGGCGTGGAAACTTTCGGCGAGCGCATTCAGCCGCTGATGCAGTGCCGCGCCCACATCCCTGCCGTGACGAAGGAGGTGGCGTAATGACGACCCTCAACGCTCGCCCGGAAACCATT
This sequence comes from Enterobacter cloacae complex sp. S1, assembly GCF_014930525.1. Classification (NCBI taxonomy): domain Bacteria; kingdom Pseudomonadati; phylum Pseudomonadota; class Gammaproteobacteria; order Enterobacterales; family Enterobacteriaceae; genus Enterobacter; species Enterobacter cloacae complex sp. S1. The sequence continues at coordinate 10,727 of NZ_JADBRE010000039.1, read as the reverse complement.
ACCTTTGACGCGCAGCGCAGCGCGCTGATCGTGGTGGATATGCAAAACGCCTATGCCAGTAAAGGCGGGTATCTGGATCTGGCCGGGTTTGACGTCTCCACCACGCAGCCGGTGATTGAGAACATCAAAACCGCCGTGAGCGCCGCGCGTGCTGCGGGCATGCTGATCGTCTGGTTCCAGAACGGCTGGGACGACCAGTACGTCGAGGCTGGCGGTCCCGGCTCACCCAACTTTCACAAATCCAACGCCCTGAAAACCATGCGCCAACGGCCCGAACTCCAGGGCACGCTGCTGGCGAAAGGCGGCTGGGATTATCAGCTGGTGGATGAGCTGGTACCGGAGGCCGGCGATATCGTGCTGCCGAAACCGCGCTACAGCGGCTTTTTCAATACCCCGCTCGACAGCCTGCTGCGCAGCCGGGGCATTCGTCATCTGGTGTTCACCGGCATCGCCACCAACGTGTGCGTGGAGTCGACCCTGCGCGACGGCTTTTTCCTCGAGTATTTTGGGGTGGTACTGGAGGATGCCACCCATCAGGCCGGGCCGGATTTTGCCCAGAAAGCCGCCCTGTTCAATATCGAAACCTTTTTTGGCTGGGTCAGTAACGTCAATGATTTCTGCGACGCGCTGGATCCCCCGCTCGCCCGCATCGCCTGAGGAGAACCACTATGCCGAAATCCGTGATTATTCCGCCGGGCACCAGCACCCCGATTGCCCCGTTTGTCCCCGGCACCCTCGCCGACGGCGTGGTGTATGTCTCGGGCACGCTGCCGTTTGATAAAGACAACAACGTGGTGTTTATCGATGACCCAAAGGCGCAAACCCGCCACGTGCTGGAGACGATCAAAACCGTGATCGAAACGGCGGGTGGCACTATGGAGGACGTGACCTTCAACAGCATCTTTATCACCGACTGGAAAAACTACGCCGCGATTAACGAGATTTACGCGGAGTTTTTCCCCGGCGATAAACCGGCGCGGTTTTGCATCCAGTGCGGGCTGGTAAAGCCCGAAGCGCTGGTTGAAATTGCCACCGTTGCGCACATCGCGAAGTGAGGCGGCCATGAAACTGTCCATTTCACCGCCCCCCTTTGCGGGCGCGCCCGTGGTGGTACTGATTGCCGGGCTCGGCGGCAGCGGCAGCTACTGGCTGCCCCAGCTCGCCGTGCTGGGGCAGGAGTATCAGGTGGTGTGCTACGACCAGCGGGGCACGGGGAATAACCCGGATACCCTGCCGGAAGACTACACCCTCGCACACATGGCCGACGAGCTTGCGCTGGCGTTAGCCGAGGCCGGGATCGCCCGTTACTGCGTGGTCGGCCACGCGCTGGGGGCGCTGGTCGGCCTGCGGCTGGCCATCGATAAGCCCGACGCCCTCACCGCGCTGGTCTGCGTCAACGGCTGGCTGACCCTCAATGCCCATACCCGCCGCTGTTTTGACGTTCGCGAACGTCTGCTGCATGCGGGCGGCGCGCAGGCGTGGGTAGAGGCACAGCCGTTGTTCCTCTACCCGGCAGACTGGATGGCCGCCCGCGCCCCGCGGCTGGAGGCCGAGCACGCGCTGGCGCTGGCCCATTTTCAGGGCAAAGCCAATCTGCTGCGCAGGCTGCATGCCCTGAAACAGGCCGATTTCAGCCGCCACGCTGCACGCGTTCGCTGCCCCGTACAGATTATCTGTTCCACCGACGATCTGCTGGTGCCGTCCGTCTGCTCCGCTGAACTGCACGCCGCCCTCCCGCACGCCCGCAAAACGGTCATGCGCCAGGGCGGGCATGCCTGCAATGTGACCGCGCCGGACATCTTTAACACTCTGCTGCTGAACGGGCTTGCCAGCCTGCTGCACATCCCAGAACCCGCTTTGTAAGGAGCTTGAATGAGCGAAGCCATCACGCCCGCCGCGCTGGAAACGCTGTTTACCGGCGCACGTACCCATAACGGCTGGCTGGATATACCGGTCAGTGACGAGACGCTGCGCGAGATTTATGACCTGATGAAATGGGGGCCGACGTCCGCCAACTGCTCCCCGGCGCGCATTGTGTTTGTGCGAAGCCCGGAAGGAAAAGAGAAGCTGCGCCCGGCGCTCTCCAGCGGCAACCTTGAGAAAACGCTCACTGCCCCGGTCACGGCGATTGTCGCCTGGGACAGCGAGTTTTATGAGCGCCTGCCTGAACTGTTCCCGCACGGCGATGCCAGAAGCTGGTTTACCTCCAGCCCCGCGCTGGCGGAAGAGACCGCCTTTCGCAACAGCTCAATGCAGGCCGCGTACCTGATTTTCGCCTGCCGCGCGCTCGGGCTGGACACCGGGCCGATGTCGGGTTTTGACCGGGAAAAAGTGGACGCGGCCTTTTTCACGGGCACGCTACTCAAAAGCAATCTGCTGATTAACATCGGCTATGGCGATACGACCAAACTGTATGGACGCCTGCCGCGTCTGGCCTTTGACGATGCCTGCGGGCTGGCGTAAGGAGCGAACGTGATGACACCGGATAAACAAACCTTTCGCGACGCTATGGCCTGCGTCGGCGCAGCGGTCAATATCATTACCACCGACGGCCCGGCAGGCCTGGCGGGCTTCACCGCCAGCGCGGTATGCAGCGTCACGGATTCCCCGCCTACCCTGCTGGTGTGCCTGAACCGCGGCGCGTCGGTCTGGCCGATTTTCAGCGAGAACCGCACCCTGTGCGTTAACACGCTGAGTGCCGGACAGGAGCCTTTATCCAACCTGTTTGGCGGGAAAACGCCGATGGCGGACCGCTTTGCCGCTGCCCGCTGGCAGACAGGCGACACGGGCTGCCCGCGTCTGGAAAATGCGCTGGCCTCGTTCGACTGCCGCATCAGCCAGGTGGTGAGCGTTGGCACTCACGACATTCTGTTTTGCGACATCGTATCCATCGTACGCCACCCGGCGCCGCAAGGGCTGGTGTGGTTCGACCGCGGCTATCACGCACTTATGCGACCCGCCTGTTAATCCGCATTCAGGAGACAGATCATGTTCGGACTTCCCCACTGGCAGTTGAAATCGACCTCTACAGAAGCAGGCGTGGTCGCGCCAGATGAAAGGCTCCCGCTCGGGCAGACCATGGTGATGGGCGTGCAGCATGCGGTCGCGATGTTTGGTGCGACGGTGCTGATGCCCATGCTGATGGGGCTGGATCCTAACCTCGCCATTTTGATGTCGGGTATGGGTACCCTGCTGTTCTTTTTTGTCACTGGCGGGCGTGTGCCCGGCTATCTGGGCTCCAGCGCCGCCTTCGTGGGGGTGGTCATTGCAGCGACCGGGTTTAACGGTCAGGGTATTAACCCCAACCTGAGCGTGGCCCTCGGCGGCATTATCGCCTGTGGGCTGGTCTACACCCTGACCGGTCTGGTGGTGATGAAAGTCGGCACGCGCTGGATCGAGCGGATGATGCCCCCCGTCGTCACCGGGGCGGTGGTGATGGCGATAGGCCTGAACCTCGCGCCGATTGCGGTGAAGAGCGTTTCCGGCTCACCATTTGAAAGCTGGATGGCGGTGATAACGGTGCTGTGCATCGGCGTGGTGGCGGTCTTTACGCGCGGCATGATCCAACGGCTGCTGATCCTGGTCGGGCTGATTGCGGCCTGTCTGGTCTACGCGCTGCTGGCGAACGTGTTCGGTCTCGGCAAACCGGTTGATTTCACACTGATTCACCAGGCCGCCTGGTTCGGCCTGCCGCAGATGACCTCACCCACCTTTAACGCTCAGGCGATGATGCTCATCGCGCCTGTCGCGGTGATTCTGGTGGCTGAAAACCTGGGCCACCTGAAAGCCGTAGCGGGAATGACCGGGCGCAATATGGATCCGTATATGGGACGGGCGTTTGTGGGAGACGGTCTGGCGACCATGCTCTCCGGCTCGGTCGGCGGCAGCGGCGTGACGACCTACGCGGAAAACATCGGCGTGATGGCTGTGACCAAAGTCTACTCGACGCTGGTCTTCGTGGCGGCGGCGGTGATGGCGATGCTGCTCGGCTTTTCCCCGAAATTCGGCGCATTGATCCACACCATCCCGGCCCCCGTGATTGGCGGCGCCTCGATTGTGGTATTTGGTCTGATTGCCGTGGCAGGGGCACGTATCTGGGTGCAGAATCATGTTGATCTGAGCCAGAACGGTAACCTGATCATGGTGGCGGTAACGCTGGTGTTGGGGGCGGGTGATTTCGCCCTGACGCTGGGCGGATTTACGGTGGGCGGGATTGGCACGGCGACCTTCGGCGCGATCCTGCTCAATGCCCTGCTGAGCCGCCGGAAAAGGGATGTACCGCAAGGAAAAGCCATCACCCCCTCCACCTGAAATACGTGCCGCTTTCTTGCCGGGTGACGCTACGCTTACCCGGCCTACAATTGGCAAGTAGGCCCGCGCAAGCGAAGCGCCGCCGGGCTAAACGGGCAGGCTGCGCGTTATTAGCTATCTGCCCCTTGTTCAGCGCTCAATCCAGCAGTCGCCTTACGTCGTTTTTTTAACTTCAACTCGCTCACCAGCACCCCGGCGATAATAAACGCCGCGCCCACCAGCGCCAGCAGCGGCAGACGCTCCCCGGCGAGTCGCCCGAAAATACCCGCCCATACCGGTTCACCGGTATAAATGACCGTCGCCCGAGTCGGGGATACGCTGCGCTGCGCCCAGTTCATGGTGACCTGGATAATGGCGCTGAAAATGCCCAGCCCCAGCGCCACGACGATAAGCCCGGTAGACATCGGCGGGACGGACTCCCCTGCCGGCACCATCGTCGCGAACGCCACCAGCGACGCGGTGGCAAGCTGCACGACCGTCACCCGCTTGACGTCCACTTTTCCTGCCCAGGCGCTAATCAGGATAATTTCTGCCGCAATGGCGACGGCCCCCACCAGAGTGATGATCTCCCCCGGCCCCAGCGCCAGCAGATTATTTTCCGGCCCGGCTAATAAAATAAGGCCGATGAACGCCAGCACGATGCCAATGCACGACATCAGGCCCGGCATTCTGCCGAGGCACAGCCACTGCAACAGCGGCACCAGCGGTACGTACATGGCGGTGATGAAGGCGGATTTACTGCTGGAGATAGACTGGAGCCCCCACGTTTGCAGGCTGTAGCCCATGGCAATCGCCACACCAATGGCGACACCCGCCTTAAGCTCTCTCAGGGTCAATCCGCGCAGGGTTTTCAGCGAAATGAGCGCCACGGCAATCGCCGCGGTTGCAAAGCGCAGCCCCACAAAGAAAAACGGATCGCTCATCGTGACCGCGTACTGAACGGCAAGAAAGGTTCCGCCCCAGAACATGGTGATCAAAATCAGGATCGCTTCCTGAGGCTTAATGGAGAAGGTAAAACGGGAAACGGACATGGGACACCAGCACGAAGAATCAATCCTGTAGTGTGCGATGCCTTTGATGACAGTTCAATGTAGCAGACATAAAAAAACCGCCGGGAAACCCGGCGGCAGGGAGTTAACCCGGCGTACTACTTGTTGCTGCCGTGGCTATTTTTACCCCCTTTTTTACCAGCCTCTGATGCGCGCTGAGGGTCGTTTTTAAAGTTGCCCCCGCTAGACTGGCCACCTTTACGACCTGCTTCTGATGCTCTTTCACGGTCTTCAGCGAAATTACCTGAACCACCACGATGGTTTGCCATCTCTAACCTCCAGAGTGTGAAACATTAGACATCATATTGCATTCAGTAAAAGAGGATTCTTTCACCTCGCGGCTCAAGGACAGTGCCTTTATCTGTGCCGCGTGAAACTAAGCTTAGTGTAATGCGGCTATCCGGCAAGCGAGAGGTAATATTCTGCAACATGATCTCAGCCTTTCGTATGTAATATCGGTGAAGTCATTCATAAGCCATTCTTATATTTTGAAAATCCGCGCCGCGAAAGTTGTTTCATTTTGCTACAAGGCGCGTAACCAAAAGATATTGTTATATATCAAAGAAATGCCGTTCATTTTTGCAGTCTGGCTGTGATGTCATATCTTTAAAGGAACGCAGCGATCCGCTGTAAGAAAAACCAACGAGGAGTGATGCAAAATGGCAAAAGTTCTGGTGCTCTATTATTCCATGTATGGACACATTGAAACCATGGCTCACGCAGTAGCAGAAGGCGCAAACAGAGTAGACGGCGTTGAGGTCGTGGTTAAACGCGTACCGGAAACCATGCAGGCGGAAGCCTTCGCCAAAGCCGGGGGGAAAACACAAAACGCCCCGGTCGCCACCCCGCAGGAGCTCGCGGACTATGATGCCATTATCTTCGGCACCCCGACCCGCTTCGGCAATATGTCCGGCCAGATGCGCACCTTCCTCGACCAGACGGGCGGGCTCTGGGCCTCCGGCGCGTTATACGGCAAGCTGGCCAGCGTGTTCAGCTCTACCGGCACGGGCGGCGGCCAGGAGCAGACGATCACCTCCACCTGGACTACTCTTGCCCATCATGGGATGGTGATTGTGCCGATTGGCTACGGCGCGCAGGAACTGTTCGATGTTTCCCAGGTTCGTGGCGGGACACCGTATGGTGCGACCACCATTGCCGGTGGCGATGGTTCACGTCAGCCAAGCAATGAAGAACTTTCAATCGCCCGCTATCAGGGTGAATACGTCGCGGGTCTTGCCAAAAAACTGAACGGCTAACCCAACAGGAGGACAAGTATGCCAACTCAAGAATCCAAAGCTCACCACGTGGGCGAATGGGCAAGTTTACGCAATACCTCTCCGGAGATTGCCGAAGCCATCTTTGAAGTCGCCAATTATGACGAAAAGCTGGCTGAGCAGATTTGGGAAGAAGGCAACGATGAAGTGCTGGTTCGCGCCTTCGAAAAAACCGACAAAGACTCGCTGTTCTGGGGCGAGCAAACCATCGAACGTAAAAACGTCTGAACGTTCCCCCCGCCCGCGCGGGGGTCTCCTATACACTCATCCTCCAGCGCTATTGCCGGAGGATTTTTGCATCTTCCCCCGTTTGGTTCTTTCTGTTTGGTATTTGCTTAATTCTGATGTTTTGCTGCATATGGGCGGCTAAAGAGATGAAAATTATAATGTTCATCATTGAGTCACCAACTTCGGCAACAGCTATACATGCTGACAGGCCTCACCCGCAGCTCTTTGACGCCAGTACGTCGTCCTGAAGTACCGTATCGGTCTTGCGAAGCAAGGTCGGGTAATCAGCGGCATCTACCGCTTTGCGATCCCTGAGCAGCCAGACCTCACTATCAATTGCGGCCTGCGAGCAGGGTTAACACTAAATAGAGGCTTGTAGCAAATTCTTCGTAGAAAAGCAACCATTAATACTGCGATAAAAAAGCACTGAAAACTCGCTTCATCATAAAACAACCATCATTTTTGGGTTCTTACTATTCAATAAAAGAATGAGTAAAAAACACTCCACCATTTTTTCTTTTTTACGGGGATTGTGTAACCTTCGGTAAAATCATTCACCCCGTTAAGATATAATGACTTATCTTCTCCATCAGTATCATCAGGGAAAAGTATATCATTTCCAAAAATAGTATATTGGTCTGTAAACCAAAATGGTGAACTTTGGCCTAAATAATTATTATCCGCATCATACAGTACCAAAAAAACATCACCTTCGAAAGCCCATTGAAAAAAAGATACTGGGGTAGTGGGCAGGACATAATAAGCCACAATTTTGTATTTTCCATCTTCACTAATTTTTTCGTGTGTTTTGTTGAAATCTCCAGTGAAGGCTGTTGGTGATAAAATCATCCACAATATAAAAAATGGTGTGAATAATAGACATAATTTCAACCTTTTCATTTTATTCATAGAATCACCAAACGGTCTTTATCTAATGGTGGCAGCCAAAGCAAATCAGAAAAAACTATATAGTCTCCACCAGTGTTATGTTTTTTTTGCCATTTCCTGAAGTCGGAATTAAACACTGGCACAAAGCCGGGAAATATTTCAACTAAAAGTCCAAATGCACCTGATCCGTAGGATGACATATACGAAAGTGTTTCCACTTTATTTAGAATTCGTTCTTTCCCCCAAATGCCTAATGACTCTGGTATATCGATACCAAATTTATGATTATCCAGAAAGTCGTATGTATCTTTAATATAAAACCCTAAAGACTCAATAGTCAGAGTAAGTATGTCATTAAGTAGATTGACTGTCCCACGGACGCATACTTTTAAATTACAATTACCAATTGCGCCATACCAATCATTTATCGTATCGAATTTATCGCCAATTATAAGAAAATTAGCCTGAGCTGTCGCATCTAATTCTTTCACATCATCTGAAAACCCAAACTTAATAGTTCCCCCTTCAGAGATATCTAACTTGGATATATGCCTTTTTAATATCTTTCGGCTATTTATGGTGTGCCACGTTGACCTAAGCTCATTAATACCATTTTTAACCTGGGGATACTGATTCGCCCATGCCATTTTCACAATGTTATCATTCACCTTAGATGGAGGGAGGCTTCTTGCATCGCAGTTTAAAAGTTCCGTTTTTGATTCTTTATTAAATGAGTAAGTTGGGAAAATACTGAACCAATGCTCCATTAATTTGGGTGCCATTTCCCAGCCCATCTTTCTCATTGCATTGGGAATCATATCAATGTGAAAGAAATCAACACTGACCTTCTTTTCCTGCTGCTCCTGCTCTTTTGTGGTTGTTGTTGATGAAACTGCCATTACCTTGTCCCCGCTCTGATCTGGAAAACATAGACCAGGTTTACGTTTTCTTCTGTATCTGAATTTACTACATGCGTCAGGGCTGAATCCGTTCTTCCTGCCGCTGTACCGGTAGGTGTCTGTAATTGATATGCAAACTCAATATTTTCAGATTCTGTTAAGGAATCCAGGACCCTGAAATACGCTGTATTTGGACCACATGATAAATTTGGTAATGGAGCGGGCATTTCAGTCGGACGCTGCTCCAGGGTAATGCTTCCCGCCGCCATCGTCCTTTTCACCTTTCGCAGGTACATTGCTGTCGTGCCGTATTCAACCTTCCCCGCCTCAAGTTTCAGGTAACTGCCGCCACCAATCAGCGTGATACCTTTTTTCCCGGCCAGAGAGATGTCACCCGCCGAGCTCATCGTCAGCTTCTTCTCCGCAAACAGCCGCAGGCTGGCATTCTGCGCCTGGCCTCCTACAGGCCCTTCCCCGGATTTCAGGCTCAGTTGTCCGGTGCGGGCAAACAGCCCCAGCTTCTCCCCGGTAAGCAGGGTCGCATTGCCCATTGTTCCGGCGCTGATATCGCCCCCGGCGTTAATGGCGACGTTTTTTGTGGCTGTCATTTGCAGATGCTCCCCGCTGGTCAGCGCCATCCCTTCCGGGGCGGACATCAGCAGCGCCTCATTGAAAGGCTTCAGCCGCTGCGCAAACATCGCTATCTGGCTGTCAACATCCGCCTTCAGTGCCTGAGCCTGCTCCGCAGCGATTTCCAGCTGCTGCAGTTGCTGGTTAAGCCGGTCGATTTCCTTCAGCGCAGCGCTCATATCCAGTGCGTCACCCTGCGCTTTCGCCTGCGCATCCGCGCTGACAAACAGTCCCTTGCCTGCTCTCAGGGTTCCCCGTTCGTCGGTGCGCAGCTCCATTCCCTGACCGCGACGTTGCCCCTGGCTGTCCACCAGATGCCCGCTGTTGAGCTGCGTCCTGCCGTACTCCGTGGCAAGTTTGATATGCTCCTCTCCGCGCTTATCCTCCATGCGCAGCTTGTTGTTTGCCGGGGTTCGCAGGATATTACGGGTATGGTTGTCGCGGGTGACGTGGTCCGGGTGCTCCGAGTCGTGCAGCGCATACGCAATGTACGGCAGGTCAATATCGCCGTTGCTGTACGCAATCGCCACTTCGGTCCCGTCGGTCAGTGGCGTATGCCAGCCGTACGTCTCCCCGGCATACGGTTTCGCCATCCGCAGCCACAGGTATGCGAATCCCTGTTCAGCATCGTCCCGGTCAAAGTCCAGCCTGACGCGGTAGCGTCCCTGGTCGTCCAGGTGGGCGTAGATATCGTTCTTTTCCCGGCTCTCAATGCGGGCCGGAAGCGTGCCGTGAATTTCCGGGCGCGGGATGTCCGCCGGGCGGAAACAGTAACGTTCGGTGTAAGGCATGCCCCACACCGATACGTGCAGGCGGGAATCCCGCGCTCCCCGGAAGGCCACCAGCGTGAGGATGGCCCCCTCTTTCAGGGCGGCAATGACATCGCCCTGCGGCTCCAGCACCTGACCAGGTGACAGTACGGAGGCGTTGCTGAACAGGTGGATACGGGCTGATTTATTGAGTTCCCGCTCGTGATGAAGCCGGGCATAAAATGCGCCGGACTCGGTTTCCGGCTCCGGGTCGCTGTCGTCGCCTGCTTCCCGGTACGGCGCGGCGTAGCGGTAGTGCTCACCCGTCGTCACCGCATTACTGCGCACGCTGACCGTCGCATCCATCGGCGTGGTGGCTGTCCGGTAGTTGTAATCCCGCGTGGCGACGGTGCCGGTGACTACCCTGTGCCAGGTCCGCACATCCCAGACTGACTCCGCCGCACCGTCAAACAGACCCGATGGCTCACGGTACGGCAGGCGCACGTCAAACCGGTAGTTAAGCTGGCTGTCGGCAAAAATGTACGTATCCAGACCGCGCACATCATCCATCTCCGTACGCCAGTAAATCCCCACCTCTGACAGAATGCGCTGGATAAACTGTAAATCCGTCTCCCGCCACTGGGTGATAAGTTCACGCGCCGGGTAGCTGCGCTCCAGACGAAACTCAAAGTCCGGCCC